>CAVJCD010000001.1:0-8450 GCA_963648005.1 Tannerellaceae bacterium
ATTGCTGCCCGCCATCTTATCCCCAAGCAGCTGGAGGCACACGGCTTATCCAAAGGTATGGTGAAGTTCCCCAAGAAGACTCTTCAGGCCATTATCGAGCAGTATACACGTGAGAGCGGAGTCCGCGAACTGGACAAGAAGATAGCCAAGATTATGCGAAAGCTGGCGCGTAGGGTGGCATCCGACGAGTCTATCCCGTCGCAAATCAAGCCCGAAGACTTGTATGACTGCCTTGGTCCGGTGGAGTATACTCGTGATAAATACCAAGGGAACGACTATGCCGGCGTGGTGGTTGGATTGGCATGGACTGCCGTGGGAGGGGAGATTCTCTTCGTGGAGTCGAGCCTCAGCAAGGGGAAAGGTTCTAAGCTGACGCTGACGGGTAACCTGGGTGATGTGATGAAAGAGTCAGCCATGTTGGCTCTTGAGTATATCCATGCCCATGCATCCCTCTTTGGCATCAGCGAAGATATGTTTGAGAACTGGAACGTGCATATCCACGTACCCGAGGGAGCCATACCCAAAGACGGACCAAGCGCCGGAGTGACGATGGTTACCTCTCTTGTCTCGGCATTCACCCAACGTAAGGTGCGCAAGAACTTGGCTATGACGGGAGAGATAACACTTAGGGGAAAGGTGCTCCCCGTGGGCGGCATAAAGGAAAAGATTCTGGCTGCCAAGAGAGCCGGCATAAAGGACGTGATATTGTGCGAAGAAAACCGCAAGGATATAGAAGAGATTAAGGCTGACTATCTGAAGGGATTGACCTTCCATTACGTGGAAGACATCCGTCAGGTCATAGATGTTGCCTTGACGGACGAGAAGGTGAGCAACCCATTGTTCTAACCCCGCCCGTGTATCCGTAATCATGGTAACAATATCGGCGATTTATGTCATGGCGCGTCCTCTTGGGTAAGGTACTTTTGCCGCCGAGAAAGCATTACATATTATTAATGGTGAGAAAAATGAATATTGCGGGAAAAGAGATATTGATGATTTTGGGGCTTGTGGCATGGCTGTCAGCCGATGCTGCCAAGCCGATTGAGCCAACCGAGGTGGATAGCATGATATACCTCCAAGGGGTGGTGGTGTCTGCCAATAAGGTGCAGGTGAACCGTAGTAGTGTACCTCTAACCGTATCCACTATAGGAAGGGAGCAGATAGAGGCAAGCAGCGAGTCGGCATTGCTTCCGGTGCTCTCGGAACGCATTCCGGGGCTGTTTGTGACGGAGAAGGGTGTGACGGGCTTTGGCGTTTCCACCGGCTCGGCGGGGACGGTAAACATCCGTGGAGTGGGGCAGGGTAATAAGGTGCTTATGCTCTTCGACGGGCAGCCGCAGTGGGCGGGTGTGTTCGGGCATTCCTTGCCGGACACTTATGTTGCCTCAGACATCGAGCGGGTGGAGGTGATACGTGGACCGGGCTCGCTTATGTATGGCTCAAATGCAATGGGTGGAGTGGTGAATATGATTACCCGTAGGCATAGCCGTGAAGGCCGCCGCACTCAAGCCCGAGTGATGTTTGGCTCTTACAATACGCAGAAATATATGGTCAACAACGGCTACAACAAGGGGGCTTTCAGCAGTTTCCTCTCGGTGAACCACGACCGCTCGGATGGTCACAGACCAAACTCCAAGTTCGATATCACCAACGGCTTTGCCAACTTAGGGTATAAGATAAGCGAGCATTATACGGCAACGGGCAATCTCAGTCTTGCCAAATACAACACAGAAGACCCGGGAACCGTATCCTCGCCATTGCTTGAGCATGACATGCATATCCTTCGGGGTACAACCTCGCTTGCCGTGGAGAACAGCTACGGGAAACATAGCGGCGCCCTGCGTCTCTTCTATAACTGGGGCCACCATAAGATTAATGACGGACATGCCTTGGGGGCTGCCCCACGCTCGTATATTTTCCTTTCCGACGACCATAACACGGGAGTGCAGCTCTACCAATCATTCCGCCTCATGGAGGGGAACACCTTCACTGCCGGCGTGGACTATAAGAACTGGGGAGGGCATGCCCGCAACGACTCTGTTAGTGGGGCAACGGGCGAGATTGTGCGTAAGTCGGTGGATGAGGTGGCAGGCTATGCCATCATGCAGCAAGAGCTCTTCAGCATCCTAAGCCTTAACGCCGGGGTGCGCTACGAGCATAGCAGTGCGTATGGCGGCGAGTGGGTGCCGCAAGCCGGGTTTGCTCTCCGTCCCTTCGAGGGAAACACCTTCAAGAGCTCTTTCTCGAAAGGATATCGGAGCCCTACGCTGAGAGAACTCTACATCTCTTACCTCCCATACTCACAGGCAAACCCCGATTTGAAGCCGGAGAGTATGCTCAACTACGAGCTCTCCTTTGGGCAGCGCCTCATGGAGGACCATCTGTTCTTTGAGTTGACATTCTTCTACATCGAGGGGAAGGATATGATATCTGTGGTGAACCGTAAGATGTCGAACATCGGGAGGTTCTATAATAAAGGTATAGAGGTGGAAGCCGGCTATCAGCTGATGAAGGACCTGAGGATAGATATGAACTACAGCTATCTGTATACCAATAAGGCCACCATCGCTGCCCCCGGGCATAAGTTCTATATGGGTGCCACCTATCAGCCCGGGCGATTTTCCTTCAACCTCAGCGTGCAGTCAATATTCGACCTCTACACCAACGTGGGCACTACCCCCGAAGACAATCGCAAGGAAGACTACACCGTGCTGAATGCCCGCGCATCCTACCGCTTCGGCTCGGAGGACAAGGGGTTGAAGCTGTTTGTGAAGGGCGAGAATCTGACGGCAACACGCTATTCCATCAACGACGGCTATCCGATGCCAAAAGCAGTATTTATGGGCGGCATCGATGTGATGTTCTAAACGGCGGTTTTTTAGAAAGGTTCGAACCTCCGAAAAAACGAGTACCGATACTTTTGCCCCAAAGTACCGATACTTTTCATCAAAACCATCGATACCTTGGGGTAAAACCATCGATGGTTTTCGTTTTCTCGTCAAGAGGGTTTTTCCCAAATGTGATATCACATTCGTTTTTCACCCCTAAGAAAAACCGAAGGTTTTTAGCGGTTGGCGAGGGTTTCCTTATGACTTAGGATAAGTGTGGACGGCATCTTTTGTAATGCCTCGTGGCGATGCTCGGAGACGTTGCTCCAGCTGCCGTAGCTGATAAGCATGAAGTCGTAGTTGCTCAACAGCTCGGCGGTCATATCTCTTTCCACCAACAAGTTTGCTCTCTTGGTTGATTGGATGAACCGGCGGATGGATAGTTGAATCCTTTCGCTACCCTCAGTGGTGGAACTGCTGCGGTCAAGGATGCTTACCGCCCCTTGTGTTGTCCGAAGCAGCGAGGAGGCATAATCCAAGAGAAACAAATCCTTCTCCGAATCGATTACGACAATCACCTCGCCTGCCCGCACGAACCCGCGGTTTACGAATACTCCCGTGTCGCAATGGCTCTTCTCGATAAACATCTTCGTCTTGTCCTTCAGAAGCGAACCGGGATAGAACCAAGACTCGGGTGCCTTGATGCGACGGAAGAACCGGTTGTAGAATGAGGTGCGGTAGCGGTTTGCCTCAATATCCTCGGGTTGGTTGCTCATAGAGATGCCAGAGCCCACCAGAAGGAAGTCGAACCCCTCGTTGTTCACTATGTCGGTGATGTCTTGCCCGGCATTGCTCGATACCTCGTAGCGCGTCTCAATGTTAATCCCCAACTTCTTTGCCCCATAGAGGATAGGTCCGAAGCTCACCTCCTCGAAGTTGTCGGTATGCAGTGGGTTTACGTCCGAGCCTACAGTGAGATGGAGAGCCGTGATATCCACCTGTCGCCGTTTGTGGGCAAACATCTGATATGCCACGTCGAGCATGACCTGTCCGTTCCCCGCCCGTCCGAACGAGAGCAACACCTTGTAGGTGCCGCCCGTAGCATCCATCGTCTTCTCCCTTTCAATCCTATCGTGTGCCCGGAAGCAGAATTTGATGAACGAAACCAAGGGGATTGTCATAAACGTTGTGACCAACATCATCAGCACCAGCATAACGAATACGGGCGGAGTGAGTATGTTCATCTCGTAACCAATGGTGAGCACAACCAGCTCCATCAGTCCGCGTGTGTTCATCAGGGCACCGATATACAAGCTGTCTTTCCAGCTCTCGCCTACGAAGCGTGCGGAAATCATTGCCCCACCGAACTTACCTACGATGGCTACCAATATAAATATCCCACACGTCATCCATAGCTCCGGACTGTTGAGCAGTCCAATCTCGGTGCGCAACCCCGTGGAAACGAAAAACAACGGAAGAAACAATGCCAACGAAACATCCTCCACCTTCTCCGTCATTATCTTGCGGAACTTGACATTGCTGGGCATTACCACACCGGCTATGAACGCACCAAACAATGCATGCAATCCCAATATCTCTGTCAGATAAGCGGAGATGATAAGGATGAGAAACATGAATGCCACCAACCCTTTATCCACAACCTCTTTGTTGTGATACACGTGCCCCACCATCCTAAGGAACGGCCGCACGGCAAAGAACATAAAGACGATGTAGAGCACGGAGAAGAGTATGTTGTAGACCGCGCTAAGCATTGTGCCTGCCTGAGCAATGGCAACCACCACTGCCAACAAGCACCATGCGGTAATGTCGCCATTGGCGGCGCTGGCAAGCGAGATTGTGCCCAAATGGGTTCGCGTCAATCCCTTCTCCTGTATGATACGAGCCAACACCGGGAAGGCTGTTATGCTCATCGCTATGCCGATAAAGATGGCGAACGAGAGGAACGGCGTACCCTTGTCGGCATACTTGTCGTAGACGAAATAAGCAGTAAGCATGCCGCAGAAGAACGGCACGATGGTGCTCGTATGGCTTATCAGTATAGTCTCCTTGAGTTTCTTCCTCACCTCGGTAACATCCAGCTCCATGCCGATGGCAAACATAAACAAGATTAATCCGAACTGACTAAGTATGGTGATATTGGCTAGCGACTCTTTGGGGAAAAGAAACCCTGAGACCTCAGGCAGAAGGTTACCCAATACCGATGGCCCCAATACGATACCGGCTACAATCTCGCCAATAACAGTGGGCTGGCCAATCTTTTGAAACAACCATCCGAACAAACGGCATGTCAGCAGGATGGCAATGATTTGCAACAATAATATACCAATGGACGATTGTATATGATACGTCATCAAACCCCTGAACAAAGAAAAACCCTCGTCAAGATTCTTGGGTGCATTATAGAATGATAAGGCGGCGCTCTCAATCTGTTGCCTTTCCCCCTCTTTGACAACGAGATACATCAATGAACCAAAAAACAGGACCATTATGAGGTAAAAGACAATATTCTTCGTTCCTTTATTCATATATGTTACATGGGGTTCGTCGCAAAATTAAGAATTATCCGCGGGATACCAATGTGGTATGTTTTTTCTTTTACCTTTGTGCAGGACTAATCTCAATGAACAATGGAGCCTCTTAACTTGATAAAAAACGACCCGTGGCTTGAACCTTACAAAGCTGCCATAGAGGGACGCTATCAATATGTAGTCGACAAAGAGAAAAACTTAACCGATGGAGGCAGGCAGACCCTCTCGGAGATGGCTTCCGGGTATATGTACTTCGGTTTGCACAAGACCGCTGATGGTTGGGTGTTTCGCGAATGGGCGCCAAATGCAACGGCCATCTACCTTATCGGCACAATGAACGGCTGGGCTAAAGATGAGCAATACAGAATGACCCGATTGGATAACGGCGTATGGGAAATCACTGTCGACGAAGACCGCCTGCATCACAAAGACCTGTTTAAACTGTTGGTTGAATGGAACGGCGGAAGCGGCGAACGTATACCGGCATGGATACGCCGTGTTGTTCAAGACCCCATGACAAAGATATTCAGCGCCGAGGTATGGAACCCTTCTACGCCATATCGGTTTAAGAACAAACGTTTCAAACCTAACACCTCTCCATTACTTATATATGAGTGCCACATAGGTATGTCGATGGAAGATGAGAAGGTTGCCTCCTACGATGAGTTTCGTCTCAACGTGTTGCCACGCATAGCCCGCGAAGGCTACAATGCCATTCAAATCATGGCAATACAGGAGCATCCCTACTACGGCTCATTCGGCTATCACGTTAGTAGCTTCTTTGCTGCCTCCTCTCGCTTTGGTACGCCCGAAGAGCTGAAACATCTTATCGATGATGCTCACGGAATGGGTATAGCTGTAATTATGGATATAGTGCACAGCCATGCCGTAAAGAACGAGGTGGAAGGTCTCGGTAGGTTCGACGGTTCATATAGCCAGTATTTCCATAATGACTCCCGTCGCGAACATCCGGCATGGGACTCGCTTTGCTTCGACTATGGCAAGAACGAGGTGTTGCACTTCCTCCTTTCCAACTGTAAGTTCTGGCTCGAGGAGTATAAGTTCGATGGTTTCCGTTTCGATGGCGTCACGTCGATGCTTTATTATAGTCATGGGTTGGGAGAAGCCTTCTGTAGTTACGACGATTACTTCAACGGACATCAGGATGGTGATGCCATAGCGTATCTAACCCTTGCCAACAAACTGATACACGAGGTGAACAAAAACGCCGTTACGATTGCCGAAGAAGTGAGCGGTATGCCCGGCTTGGCTGCGCGATACGAAGACGGCGGTTACGGCTTCGACTATCGCATGGCAATGAATATCCCCGATTATTGGATTAAGACAATCAAAGAGAAAAAAGACGAGGATTGGTATCCATCCTCCATTTGGTGGGAAGTGACTAACCGCCGTGCCGATGAGAAAACAATCAGTTATGCTGAAAGTCACGACCAAGCGTTGGTGGGCGACAAGACCATCATCTTCCGTCTGATAGATGCGGATATGTATTGGCATATGCAGAAAGACGACCGCAACTTTATGGTTGAACGTGGAATGGCGCTTCATAAGATGATACGCTTGGTAACGGCTTCAACCATCAATGGCGGTTACCTCAATTTTATGGGCAACGAATTTGGCCATCCTGAATGGATAGACTTCCCTCGCGAAGGCAACGGTTGGTCGCATAAATATGCCCGCCGCCAATGGAACTTGGTAGACAATATGGATTTGAAGTATCATTTCTTGGGCGATTTCGACCGCGAGATGATTGAACTGATTCGCAGCGTGAAGAATTTTCAAGCCATTCCAATACAGAAAATATGGGACAGTGATGGCGACCAAGTATTGGCGTATATGCGTAAAGACTTGGTGCTTGCGTTCAACTTCAGTCCTACGCGTTCGTATACCGGTTATGGCTTTCTGGTGCCAAAGGGGGAGTATGAGGTGATATTGAATACCGATGCCGTCCGCTTTGGGGGCTTTGGCCTTGCCGACGATTCGGTACATCATTTTACGATGCCCGACCCTCTATATAAGAAAGAGAAAAAAGAATGGCTGAGATTATATCTTCCGGCACGTAGTGCTGTTGTTCTTAGAAAAGCGAAATAAGAAAAACAACCAAATAAAAAATCGTAGTTATGTTATATCCAATGACATTTAAGCCAATCCTTAAAAAAATCATTTGGGGGGGCTCAGACATCTGCCCGTTTAAGGGTATCACACCAATAGAAGAAGGAATCGGAGAAAGTTGGGAGCTCTCGCATGTGGAAGGCAACTATTCCATTGTCGATAATGGCGATTTGGAAGGAAGAACACTCGACGAACTGATTCGTGCCTATGGTAAGCAGTTGTTGGGAGAGAAGGTGATGAAACAATTTGGTACAACATTCCCCTTGCTTATCAAGTTTATAGATGCTCGCGCAGACCTTTCCATCCAAGTGCATCCGAACGATGAACTGGCAATGAAACGCCATCGTTCTTTCGGAAAAACAGAGATGTGGTATGTTATAAAGGCTAAAAAAGACGCCAAGTTGTATTCCGGCTTCTCACAGCAGATTGATGCCGATGAGTATGTTGAACGGGTGGGGGATAATACTATTATGGATGTCCTGCAACGCTATGAGGTTTCTCCGGGAGATGTGTTCTTCCTCCCTGCCGGACGTGTACATGCCATAGGCGCAGGATGCTTTATTGCCGAGATTCAGCAGACCAGTAACATTACTTACCGTATCTATGATTACGACCGTAAGGATGCCAACGGCAAGGGCCGCGAGCTACATACCGAATTGGCAAAAGATGCTATAGACTATACGAAACTCCCCGACTATCGTACGCATTACAAAGCACACACCAATGCAACGGTTGAACTTGCCAATTGTAAATATTTTACCACCAACTTGCTCGACCTCGACACTACGATGGTACGTAACTTCACAGAACTAGATTCGTTTGTTGTATACATTTGTATGGAAGGGAAGGCTTTTCTGCGTGACAATAAAGGCAACGAACTTTTCATTCATCAAGGTCAGACGGTTTTGATTCCAGCGAATACGGATGCGGTGACCATTTCTCC
>CAVJCD010000001.1:8460-14487 GCA_963648005.1 Tannerellaceae bacterium
GCAATTGTTGGTGAAGCAGAAGCACAAGCCAAACGAATTGTATCAGCCGCTCAGAAACAAGCTGCCGAGCTGAAGAAAAACACAGAAGCCGAACTGAAATTGTTTGCTACCCAAGCCAAAGAAGCGCTCAAAAGCGAAGTGGTGAATCTTATAACCGGAGAAATCACTTCCATGAATGTAAAAGCCGTCGTTTCTGACACCACGTTTATGCAGAAGGTGATTCTCGAAATGGCGAAAGAATGGGCTGCGAAGGGAGACTTCACCATTCAGACCGCCGATGCAGATGCCCTGACTGCGTATTTCGTTGCAAATGCCAAATCACTTCTCGATGGTGGATTGAAGATTGAGAAGGTGAGCGGAAAACAAGCCGGATTTACCATTGTCCCTGCCGATGGCTCTTATAAGGTGAGCTTTGGGGAAGATGAATTCATTGCATTTTTTAAGGACTTCCTGCGTCCCGGGTTGGTAGAAATGCTGTTCTGATATGGGTAAATATTATTGTCTGATTGCCGGACTACCCAACTTGTCGTTGGATGATAGCAAGTTGACCTATTCTGTTTCCGAGTTTAGAAGAGAATTGGATGGGATACTTACGTTTGGTGACAAGAAATTGGTGGACTTGTTTTTCTTGAAGTTCGACAACAAGAATCTGCTTAACTTCTTGCAACATCCGGACAGCAATTGGGATGAGAGAGGACGAATAACACGCGATGCGCTCAAGACTCTGTTTGATGCTTTGAAAGATGGAGAGAAGCCGCCTAGAAACAAACTGCTTCCTCCCTATTTCATGGTGCTTGTCAAACAATATCTGAATAGTCCGAGTATGGAAGAAAAACCAATCTCTTGGGAAGATAGATTGTCAGCCCTCTACTACGACTATGCAATGAAGTGTAGCAACGGATTTGTTCGTGATTGGTTTGAGCTAAACCTCAATATTGGGAATATGCTGACTGCTATTACATGTCGGAAGTACGGATTTGATAAAGCGGAGTATGTTGTAGGAAACAATAAAGTGGCTGAGGCTATTCGCATATCTAATGCCCGTGACTTCGGATTGGGAGATATGGTGGATTATCTGCCCGAATTGCAACGTATTGCTGAAGAGCCTGAACTGATGATTCGCGAAAAGAAAGTGGATTCGCTGAAATGGAAATGGCTCGACGACGGGACTTTCTTCAAGACATTTGATATCGAAAGTGTGTTTGCTTATTTGCTGAAACTGGAGATGATAGAACGTTGGGTGACTTTAGACAAGGCCACAGGTGAGAAAACATTCCGTGATATAGTAGGGGCAATGAAGAAAGGGAGCGGCAACGCGTTGGAAGAATTTAAAAGAAACAATAACAAATAATTATGGCTACGAAAGGAATTGTAAAAGGAATCGTATCCAATCTGGTTACCGTTGAGGTGGATGGACCGGTTTCTCAGAATGAAATCTGTTACATTTCTGTTGGAGGCGTAAGGCTGATGGCAGAAGTTATTAAGGTAATAGGGAAAGAAGCCTTTGTGCAGGTGTTTGAGAGTACGCGTGGAATGCGTGTGGGTGATGAAACTACATTCGAGGGACACATGCTTGAAGTGACACTTGGTCCGGGTATGTTGTCGCGCAACTACGATGGCTTGCAGAACGATTTGGATAAGATGGAGGGTGTATTCCTAAAACGTGGGGAATATACCTTTGCCCTTGACAATGAGAGATTGTGGGATTACAAGCCATTGGCAAAGGTTGGCGATAAGGTAGTAGCCGGTGATTGGTTGGGTCAGGTGGATGAGAGCTCCCAGCCTCACAAGATTATGGTTCCGTTTTCGTTTAAGGGTGAATATACAGTAAAGAGTTTGGCGGAAGCGGGCAAGTATACCATCAACCAAACAATGGCAGTGTTGACCAACGAGGAAGGTAAGGATATTGAAGTGAATATGATACAGCGTTGGCCGGTAAAGAAAGCCATCACTTGTTATAGAGAAAAGCCCCGTCCATATAAATTGTTGGAGACAGGTGTTCGCACGATTGATACAATGAATCCTATAGTGGAAGGCGGCACGGGATTTATCCCCGGTCCGTTCGGAACGGGTAAGACTGTGCTCCAGCATGCCATATCCAAACAGGCAGAAGCGGACATCGTTATTATTGCTGCTTGTGGTGAACGAGCGAATGAGGTGGTGGAAATCTTTACAGAGTTTCCTGAGCTGATTGACCCACACACCGGGCGTAAGCTGATGGAACGTACCATTATTATAGCCAATACATCAAACATGCCGGTGGCGGCTCGTGAGGCATCTGTATATACGGCAATGACCTTGGCTGAATATTACCGCAATATGGGGCTGAAGGTTTTGATGATGGCAGATTCCACTTCTCGTTGGGCACAGGCACTGCGTGAGATGTCTAACCGATTGGAGGAACTTCCGGGACCTGATGCTTTCCCTATGGACTTGTCTGCAATTGTGGCCAACTTCTATGCTCGTGCCGGATTCGTTCAATTGAACAACGGAGCAACGGGTTCGGTAACATTCATTGGTACGGTGTCGCCAGCAGGTGGTAACCTTAAGGAGCCGGTGACGGAAAACACGAAGAAGGTGGCACGTTGTTTCTATGCTTTGGAGCAGGAACGTGCAGACCGTAAACGTTATCCGGCTGTTAATCCGATTGACAGTTATTCCAAGTACCTTGAGTATCCCGAGTTTCAAGAATATATTGCCGGGCATATCTCTCCGGAATGGATTGATAAAGTGAACGAGATAAAGACCCGAATGTTACGCGGAAAGGAGATTGCCGAACAGATTAATATCTTGGGTGATGACGGCGTACCTGTGGAATACCATGTTACTTTCTGGAAGTCGGAGCTGATAGATTACGTTATTCTGCAACAGGATGCATTCGACCCGATTGATGCCGTGACACCATTGGCTCGTCAGGAATTCATGTTGGATAAGGTGGTAGAGATTTGTCATACGGAATTTCATTTCGAAACCTTCCTCGAGGTAATGGAATATTTCAAGCAGATGATAAACATATTCAAGCAGATGAACTATTCCGAATATGAAAGCGACCAGTTTAAGAAGTTCAACGAACAACTCGACGCCTTGTTGGCAGAGCGTGTTGACAAATAACAGGATAAATTATGGCAAAAGCATTTCAAAAGATATATACGAAGATTACCCAAATAACGAAAGCTACTTGTTCGCTGAAGGCAACAGGGGTTGGGTATGACGAGCTGGCTTCTGTAGATGGTAAGTTGGCGCAGGTAGTAAAGATTATTGGAGATGAGGTAACACTGCAGGTGTTCTCCGGCACGGAGGGTATCCGTACCAATGCTGAGGTGGTGTTCATGGGTAAGGCACCTACGTTGAAAGTGGGCGACCAGTTGGCTGGACGTTTCTTCAATGCTTATGGCGACCCTATTGATGGTGGGCCTATTCCGGAAGGGACGGAAGTGGAGATTGGTGGTCCGTCGGTAAACCCCGTCCGCAGGGAGCAACCCTCTGAGCTGATTGCTACGGGTATTGCCGGTATTGATTTGAACAATACATTGGTGACCGGGCAGAAGATTCCGTTCTTTGCCGACCCGGACCAGCCGTTCAACCAAGTGATGGCAATGGTGGCCTTGCGTGCCCAATCGGATAAGATTATCCTGGGAGGTATGGGTATGACCAACGATGACTACTTGTTCTTTAAGAATACGTTTAGCAATGCCGGTGCGCTCGACCGTATTGTGAGCTTCATCAATACAACCGAAGACCCCTCCGTTGAGCGTATCCTTATCCCGGATATGGCGCTTTGTGCTGCTGAGTATTTTGCCGTGCAGAAGAATGAAAAAGTGTTGGTTCTGTTGACTGACATGACCAACTATGCGGATGCTTTGGCAATTGTGTCGAACCGTATGGACCAGATACCCTCGAAGGACTCTATGCCGGGTTCGCTCTATTCCGATTTGGCAAAGATTTACGAAAAGGCGGTACAATTCCCTGCCGGTGGCTCAATCACGATTATTGCGGTAACAACTCTGTCGGGTGGCGATATCACTCATGCTGTGCCCGACAATACGGGTTACATCACCGAAGGACAGTTGTATCTGCGCCGAGATAGTGATGTGGGTAAGGTTATTGTAGACCCGTTCCGAAGCTTGTCGCGTTTGAAACAGTTGGTAACCGGCAAGAAAACACGTGAGGACCATCCGCAGGTGATGAACGCGGCTGTTCGTTTGTATGCCGATGCAGCCAATGCAAAGACAAAGATGGAGAATGGTTTTGACCTTACGGACTACGACAACCGTGCGCTTGCCTTTGCAAAAGACTACTCGAAGAAGTTGTTGGCTATAGACGTCAATCTCGACACAACCGAAATGCTCGACGTGGCATGGGGATTGTTTGGCGAGTACTTCAAGCCGGCAGAAGTAAACATCAAGCAAGAATTGGTGGACAAATATTGGAAGAAATGACAATGTTATGGCAATAAAGTTTCAATACAACAAAACATCTCTTCAGCAATTGGAAAAGCAGCTGAAGATACGTGAGCGTTCTTTGCCTACCATCAAGAGTAAGGAGAGTGCGTTGCGTATCGAAGTGAAGCGAACCAAAGATGAAGTGACAAATTTGGAACTTCAGCTGGAGGAGGAGATTCATGGCTACGAGAGTATGGTGGCTCTATGGAACGAGTTCACTCCCGAACTGATAGCTGTGAAGGATGTGACCCTCTCGGCGAAGAAGATTGCCGGTGTGATTGTTCCCATACTTGACGAGATAGAGTTTGAGATAGGGCATTACAGTCTTTTCAATTCCCCGGCTTGGTTTACCGATGGCGTTGAACTGCTCAAGAAGTTGGCACGAACGGGGATAGAGGCCGAGTTCTCGGGGATGAAGTTGGAGTTGCTTGAACATGCCCGGAAGAAAACCACTCAGAAGGTAAACTTGTTTGAGAAGGTGCAGATTCCCGGTTATAAGGATGCAATCCGTAAGGTGAAGCGATTTATGGAAGACGAGGAGAGTCTGTCGAAGTCGTCGCAGAAGATTATGCGGGCAAATCAGGAAAAGCGTAATGCCAAAGCACAAAAAGAGGAGGCGGGCGTATGATAGTAAAGATGAGCAAATATGCCTTTATGGTATACCACCGGGAATATGATTCGTTTCTCTCCAGTCTGCGCGATTTGGGTGTTGTACATGTGACGGAGAAGAAATCGATTCTCAATAATGCAGAGCTTCAAAACCTCTTGGTCTTGCGTAAGCGAGTGGGGCAACTGATGCGTTTCCTCAAAAGCTTGAATGTAGAGGCAAAAGACCTCAAGACGGCTCCCACTCGAGAGTTGACTAAGGAGGCGGGGGTAGAACTGTTGCAGCAGATAGAAGACCTGCGGGATAAGAAGTCGCAACTTCTATCCACAAAGGTATCCCTCGAGAAAGATATTGCCTACATGGAGGTATGGGGTGATTTCAGTAGCAAAGATATCAACCGATTGAGGGAGGCAGGCTACGACATCACGTTCTGGACTTGCCCAACCACAAGGTATGAACCGAAATGGGGCAAAGAGTATAATGCTGTACTTGTCAACAATTTTCAATCGGTTACCTATTTCCTTACAATCACTAAGGCCGGCACGACAATCAATATAGATGCAGAGCGTCCTAAGATGCCGGATGGCGGATTGCAGGAACTGAATGCGCGTCTTGTGGCGTTGGAACAAGAGATAAAGGCGTTGGATGCCGAGATGAAAGACATGGCAGTGTCGCAGTATAATACGCTCGAGCAGTTCGACTGCAACTTGCAAAACGAGTTCAATCTGTCGAATGTGCTTGTGCAGACCGACCGTCAAGCGGGCGACAAGCTTATGCTGCTTGAAGGCTGGGTGCCTACGGAAAAATCCCAAGCCATGGAAGAAGCCCTCGAGAAGGAAGGCTATTTCTATCAGGCATTGGAGATAGAAGAAGGAGATAAGGTTCCCATATTGTTGAAGAACAATCGGTTTGCAAAGCTGTATGAGCCGATTACACGTATGTTCTCCTTGCCAAACTATGGCGAGTTCGACCCAACGC
>CAVJCD010000001.1:14497-37133 GCA_963648005.1 Tannerellaceae bacterium
TTTCGGACTTTGTTTCGGTGATGGTGGCTACGGATTACTGTTGATGATTGTATGTATGTTCATGAAACGAAAGGTCGCTTCGGAATACAAACCGTTTCTTGATTTGTTTTGGTATCTCGGGCTGGCGGCATTGATTGTGGGCTCTTGTACGGGAACATTCTTTGGCGTTGCCTTCGTTGAAATACCGGCATTTGAATCGGTGAAGGAATACTTTGTGTCGAGCGACAACCTTATGACCTTCTCCATCATTATCGGATTGGTGCAAATATTGTTCGGAAAGACTATTGCCGCGCTGAAGATTATGTCGCAGAAAGGGAAGAAGTATGGCATTGCCCCCTTGGCATGGGTGTTCATCATCTTGGCTCTATGTCTAGTGTTCGGTCTGCCTGCGCTCGATGTTCAGTTGCCAAAGGCTGTGGAAACCGTTTGTCTTGCGGTGGCAGGGATAGGGTTGCTGGTTGCATTTCTCTACAATACACCGGGCAAGAACATCTTCTTGAACTTTGGCACAGGTTTGTGGAACACCTACAATATGGTCTCCGGATTATTGGGCGACACACTATCCTACATCCGTTTGTTTGCCATTGGTTTGACCGGTGGTATCTTGGGTGGCGTATTCAATTCGTTGGCCATAGATATGACGGAGGGGATGAATGCGGTGGTGCGTGTGATATGTATGTTGCCAATCCTTTTGGCAGGTCATGCAATCAATATTGGCTTGTGTACCATCAGTTCGCTGGTTCACCCGCTTCGTTTGATATTCGTGGAGTATTATAAGAATGCCGAGTTTGAAGGTGGAGGCAAGGATTATCAACCATTCAAAAAAGTATAGATTTAAGTAATAACAGAAACAATTAAATAAACAAATTCATTATGGAACCGATTTTATTAGCTTATCTTGGTATCGCGCTGATGACAGGTTTGACCTTTATCGGCAGTAGTTACGGTGTAACAATATGTGGTAACGCCGTTGTGGGAGCAATGAAGAAGAATCCGGATGCACTGGGTACTTACATTGCATTGAGCGCACTTCCCTCTTCGCAGGGGTTGTATGGCTTTGTGGGTTATTTTATGATGAAAGATTTCTTGGTGGCAGACATCACGATGCTGAACGCAACGGCTGTGTTTGGCGCAGGCTTGGTGTTGGGATTTGCCGGTCTGATTTCAGCCATCCGTCAGGCAGATGTTTGTGCCAACGGTATTGCCGGTGTGGGTGCCGGTCATAACGTGTTTGGTGCAACCATGGTGATGGCGGTGTTCCCCGAGTTGTATGCCATCTTGGCGTTGTTGGTTGTAATCCTGATTGGTGGAGCTTTGTAAGAAGAGCATCAAACGACCCATAAGAAAAGAGGCTGCGAGCAAACCAATCGCAGCCTCTTTTTTGACCCCGGGAATAGGCGGCGGTTTTTCAGTTATACGAATAAATTGACGGATTTATTCGTATAAATTGACGGATTTATTCGAATAACCGCCCCAATGGGTATTGATGGAAATTCTTACGAGGGTCGATACTTTTGCCCGAAAGTACCGATACTATTCGTTTCCCCGTAGGGTGGGTTTTTCCCAACTTGATATCAAGTTTTCCCAAATGTGATATCCCTTTTGCTCAAATGTGATATCACATTCGATTTTCACCCCCCAATCAAATCTGTCGCCTTTTTGTGTCGGGCGGACACAAAAAGGGCTGTGCCGCAAAACGGATAAATGCGACACAGCCTCTTTCCAATTATTATAGCTTCATCAAATCGCTCTCGCTGATATACTCCAAATTGCTATGGCGTACAACCTCGCGGGCTGCCTCCTTGTTGTTGGTGCGTAGGATTAGAATGGATTTATCCTTCAAGGAGAAGCAATACATATATTCAATGCTCAGTCCCGCCTTGGTGAAACAGGTCAGCGTCTCGGCAAGGTCTCCGGCATTCGAGCCGCTAACGATGGCCAACACCTCCGTGAGGTTTGCGCTCACGTTGTTGTTCTTAAGTGTCTTGTAGGCTTTCTGAGGGTCACCGGCAATGATACGCAGTATGCCGTATTCCGATGTGTCGGCAACTGTAGCAGCGATGATTCGTATGTTCTCTTTAGAAAGCAGAGCGAGTATTTCGCTCAGTTTCCCGTATTTGTTTTCCAGGAAAACGGAAATTTGATTGACTGTCATGGTTGATAATTTTTGTTGTGTTATACAATTAAGACAACTTACGCATGTCTTTCACTCGTATGGCTTTGCCGTCTTGAACGGGCAGGGTGCCTTTGGCAACCAATCGTAGGCGAGGGGTGAGCAGTAGTTCGTCTTTCAACTGACGGGTCACCTCTTTGGTCAAACGCTGAAGCACGCCGTAGTCGTCGGTGAACAAATCGCTCAGTTCAACTTCTATAAGCATCTCGTCGTTGTTGTTTACCGTCTCGATGGATATCAGATAGTTGCTCCCAAGCTCTTTGAATTGCATCAATATCTTCTCTATCTGGATGGGGAAGATGTTGACACCCTTCAGAATAATCATATCGTCGCTACGACCTTGGAAACGAGCCAAACGTTTGTGGGTTCTGCCGCAAGGACATTCGCCGGGGATGATACGTGTAAGGTCGCGGGTGCGGTAACGCAGCAGAGGCATTGCTTCGCGGTTGATGGTGGTCAATACTAATTCACCAACCTCTCCGTCGGGCACAGGCTCAAGGGTGACGGGGTCTACTATCTCTACGATGGTATAGTCTTCCCAAATATGCAGGCCGTTCTGCTCGGGGCATTCAAAGGCAACGCCCGGACCGTTCATCTCCGACATGCCAAAGCAGTTGTATGCCTTCACGCCCAACAACTCCTCAATACGCTTACGCTGTTCTTCCGAATGAGGTTCGGCACCGATACATACCGTATGTAGCTTGGTGTCTTTGCGCGGGTCGATGCCCAACTCATGCATTACCTCTGCAAGGCGGGTGGCATAGCTGGGGATGATATGCAGACAGGTTGTTCCGAAGTCGGTGATAAACTTAATCTGGCGCTTTGAGTTACCGGCTGCGGCAGGCACCGTTAATGCTCCAAGTCTCTCTGCCCCGTATTGGAAACCAAGTCCACCGGTAAACATGCCATATCCGGAGGTGTTCTGAAAGACATCAGTGTCGCGCAGACCTACCATATACATACAGCGTGCCACTTGGTTTGCCCATTGGTCAAGGTCTTTTGCCGAATGCAATACCACCGTGGGGTTGCCGGTTGTTCCACTGGAGGAGTGTATCCTCACGCAATCCTTAATGGGGATGGCAGCCATGCCGAAGGGATAGTTCGCACGGAGGTCGTCCTTGGTGGTAAACGGAATCTTTTTGAGTTCGTCGAGCGATTGTATACCGTCTGCCGTTATGCCGTTCTCCTTAAACACTCTGCTGTAGAAGGGAGAGTGCTCGGCTTGCTTTATGGTTTGTTTCAGCCGTTCAAGCTGCAACTCGTTCAGCTTCTCACGGCTCATTGTCTCAATGTCTTTTTGCCAATACTTCATGTTTTTCTATGATTTAAATTAAATGGTGTTCTGCTACATATTTCCAAAGAGGGGCAACGTGGGTGGCTTGCTTTATCTGGTCTGTTTTCAAGAGTTCCACTACCTCATCGGTTGTGAGGATATGGACCGTGATATCTTCGGAGGGCTCCAGGTGCTGGGTGCTTAGTTGTTCCACGCCTATGGCAAGGAAGCAGTGCGTAAGGTTGTTTTGCGACCCCGGGTTGGGTGATATCACCATATATTCGCTCCACGACCCGCCGCCAAAGCCAGTCTCTTCCATCAGCTCGCGTTGGGCGGAGACGAGTGGGTTGCCGTCCACTTCTTCACATACACCGGCACAAAGCTCGTAGGAGGTTACTCCCAAGGCATGGCGATACTGACTGATAAAAACAAACCGCCCATCCTTGGTGAGGGCAATCACGTTTATCCAATCGGGATATTCAAGCACAAAATACTCGGGTATCTGATTGCCGTTGGGCAATTCAACCCTTTCGCTACGCACCGTAAGCCACGGCTTGCGATGAAGATACGTGCTCTCGAGCACTTTCAATTTTCTGTCTTTCAGCTTTTCCATAAACTGCTTGGTAATTGTTGGTCGGACCCCTTGGAGACCCACAACCACAAAGGTAACGTTTTTCTTCGGTCCGTTGTTATACATCTGGTGCGTTTATTAGAACCGGGATGGGCGGTCTGGGGCATGGGTGGGGTGAGTTGGCGCCGGCGGGAAAAATGCATTCGCGGGCTTTGCCATATAAATGGAAACGACTAAATTTGCGACTTTGAAGATTGCAGAAAAACAAACAGATATAAAATATTATTATCGTGGCAGATACAAAGTACATATTCGTTACGGGTGGTGTGGTTTCTTCCTTGGGGAAGGGTATTATCGCTGCATCGTTGGGTAAGCTCCTTCAGGCAAGGGGTTACAAAGTTACCATACAGAAGTTCGACCCATATATCAATATCGACCCGGGTACATTGAACCCTTATGAGCATGGCGAATGCTATGTGACGGTGGACGGGCATGAGGCGGACCTCGACCTTGGCCATTACGAGCGTTTCTTGAACGTTCCTACCACGCGGTCGAACAACATTACGACGGGCCGCATCTATCAGAGCGTGATAAGCAAAGAGCGTAGGGGCGATTATCTTGGCAAGACTGTGCAGGTGGTGCCTCATATCACCGACGAGATTAAAAGAGACGTGAAGTTGCTCGGCACGAAGTATAAGTTCGACTTCGTGATAACGGAGATAGGCGGTACGGTGGGCGATATCGAGTCGTTGCCGTTCATCGAGTCGGTACGTCAGCTGAAGTGGGAGATGGGTCGCAACTGCTTGTGCGTACACCTTACCTATGTGCCATATATCGCAGCAGCCAAGGAATATAAAACAAAGCCTACGCAGCACTCCGTGAAGCAGCTTCAGGAGCTGGGCATCCAGCCGGATGTGTTGGTGCTGAGAACCGAGCATCTCTTGAATGAGGATATCACCCGCAAGGTTGCCTTGTTCTGCAACGTTGATGCCAATGCTGTTGTGCAGTCGGTGGACGTGCCTACCATCTATGAGGTTCCGTTGGTGTTGCAGCGTCAGGGCATGGATGAAACCGTATTGAAGAAGATGGGTCTTGAGGTTGGTCCCACGCCGGAGATGAAACGTTGGAAGGAGTTCTTGAAGAAGAAGACTGACGCCACAGAGACGGTGAAGATTGGTCTCGTTGGCAAGTACGTGGAGCTTCAGGATGCTTATAAGTCGATTGATGAATCATTGCTTCAGGCAGCCATTTACAACGACCGCAAGCTTGATTTGCATCTTTTCCATTCCGAGAAGCTCAACTACGACAATGCAGCCGAGCTGCTGAAGGATATGGACGGTATCTTGATTGCCCCAGGCTTTGGCCAGAGAGGTATAGAAGGTAAGTTTGCCGCGTTAAAGTATGCTCGCGAGAACGATGTGCCTTGTCTTGGTATATGTCTAGGTATGCAGTGTATGGTGATTGAATATGCCCGCGATGTGTTGGGGTTGAAGGAAGCCAACTCAACGGAGATGGAGCCAAACACGCCGTATAAGGTGATAGATATGATGGAAGACCAGAAGAATATCACCAATATGGGTGGGTCGATGCGTCTCGGCGCATACGACTGTGTACTCACCAAAGGCTCGAAGGTATACGAGGCTTATGGAGAAGAACACATACAAGAGCGCCATCGTCACCGCTTTGAGTTCAATAGCGAGTATCGCGACCAATTCGAGAAGGCAGGCATGAAATGTGTGGGAGTGAATCCCGAGACAGGCTTGGTGGAAGTGGTAGAGGTTCCATCGCTGAAATGGTATGTGGGCGTTCAGTTCCATCCTGAATACAACAGTACGGTGGTTAATCCCAACAAGTTGTTTCTAAGCTTCGTGAAGGCTGCTATCGACAACAAAAATAAGGACTGATAGATGGATAAGAATACAATAGTAGGGTTTGTGCTGATAGGTATCGTGTTGTTTGCCTTCAGCTGGCTTAACCAGCCCACGCCGGAGCAGATAGAGGCTCAGCGCCGTTATCAAGACTCGATAGCAAAGATAGAACTTACCCGTCAAGCCGAGATGCAGAGGGAGAAGGATGCCGAGGTAGCCAAAGAAGAGGCGCTCGAGAATCTTCCCGACTCGGTGCGCGAGGCACGCTTAAGAAGTTCTCTTGGCGAGTTTGCCACGGCGATTAGTGGCGAAGATGGGGAGACGGTGCTTGAGAACGACTTTGTGGAGCTTCACATCAGCAACAAGGGCGGACGTGTTTCGTATGCCCGACTGAAGGAATACGACAACTACAAAGGCGAAGGTGTGGTGTTGTTTGACGCAGAGAATTCCGCTTTGGATTTCACCCTCGTGACAGCAAGCAACCGTGTGGTAAGCACCTCGGATTTATATTTTACCCCCGTGAAAGGAAGCGATGTAGGCAGTGTGACGATGCGTTTGCCGGTAGGCGATGGAGGCTCGCTCGATTTTGTGTATACCCTTCAGCCCGACGACTACATGCTGAGTATGTCGATAAAGGGAACAGGCTTGAACGGTATCCTCTCGCCTTCAACATCAACCATCGATTTGAGCTGGCAGCAGAAGATTCTTCAGCAGGAGAAGGGTCGCAAGTTTGAGGACCGTTACGCACAGATGTACTACAAGTACGTGGCTGATGATGCGGAGTATCTTAGCGAGACGAAAGACGAGAGTCGCCAGCCCTCGGGTCATCTGAGATGGGTGGCATACAAGGATATGTATTTCTCCACCATAATGATTGCCGACGGTGATGGGTTGGAGTCGGTGGAGGTGTCATCGAAGAAGTTGGCAGAGAGTACCCCTTACCTGAAAGAATATAAGACCAAGGCTTCTCTTCCGTTCGACTTGAGGGGTAAGGAAGCAGCCAATCTACGCTTCTACTTTGGTCCCAACAAGTTCTCGCAGCTCAAGTCGTATGACGACGACGCCGACGAAGAATTGGATTTGGAGAAGATTGTTCCGCTTGGCTGGGGTATCTTCCGTTGGGTAAACCAATACTTCGTTATCCCGCTGTTCAACTTCCTCGGGCAGTTTATCCACAGCTACGGACTTTTGATATTCCTCCTCACGGTAATCGTGAAGTTGATACTCTTTCCCTTGACGTATAAGTCGTATATATCGTCTGCCAAGATGCGCGTGTTGCGTCCGCAGGTGGAGGAGATAAATGCCAAGTATCCGGGTCAAGACAAGGCCGTGGAGCGTCAGCGTGCCACAATGGATTTGTATAGCCGTGCCGGTGCAAGCCCCATGTCGGGGTGTCTGCCGATGTTGCTTCAGATGCCTGTGTTGGTGGCATTGTTTATGTTCTTTCCTTCGGCCATAGAGTTGCGTCACCAAAGTTTCCTTTGGGCGCATGACCTCTCAACTTACGATGCGATACTCAGTTGGGAGACTTATATCCCCATCATTACGCCTTATTTCGGCAACCATATCAGTTTGTTCTGCTTGCTTATGACAATCACGAATATCGTCTACACGAAATATAACATGGAACTGACCAACACCGGGCAGCAGCAGATGCCGGGCATGAGGGTCATGATGTATATGATGCCGCTGATGTTCTTGGTGTTCTTCAACCAGTATGCATCGGGTCTGACCTACTACTACTTCGTGTCGACGTTGATTACCATTGTGCAGACACTGGTGTTCCGCTACACTGTTGACGAAGAGAAGCTCCTTGCCAAACTTGAGGCTAACAAACGAAAGCCGCAGAAGAAGTCGAGCTTCATGAAACGCCTTGAGGAGGCTCAGCGCATGCAGCAGGAACAGCTGAAAAAACAACAAGAACAAAGAAACAATCGTCGCAGATAGGGGATGTTCCCCAAAGGATGGCCTTCCGCAAGGTTCTTTTGCCGGGGGGAGACCAAAGAAAAAGCGCTCTTCCTTTCGCTCCGGTTATGGGAAGGCGCTTTTTTAATTATACTGAAAAACCCTTCGCTACGTTTGAATAATGGTTATATTTGCGATTGTTTGAAAGAATACCATGAGGACACGAACAATAAGCCGCTCGGCTTTATTGCATCGCTTGTATCCCTACAAATAATTTAATCGAAGAAATATGTACTTATTAGGTTGTGACATAGGTAGCTCTTCTGTGAAGGCATCTGTTGTGGATGCCGAGTCTGGACTGACAGTCGGTTCCGATTTCTTTCCCAAAGAAGAGGCGCTTATAAAAGCAGTGAAGCCCGGATGGGCAGAGCAAGAACCGGACGATTGGTGGAAATATCTTAAGGAAGCCATCAAAGGCGCCATTGCCGATGCCGGTATCAAAGGAACGGATATCCGCGCGATAGGTATCTCTTATCAGATGCACGGATTGGTGTTGGTTGACGAGAAATTGGAGGTATTGCGCCCCTCAATAATATGGTGCGACAGCCGTGCCGTGTCGTATGGCGACCGCGCCTTCAAGAGCTTGGGCGAGAGGGAATGCTTGTCGCATCTCTTGAACTCGCCGGGCAACTTCACCGCGGCAAAGCTTGCATGGGTGAAGGAGTTTGAGCCGGAGGTATTTGGTTCCATATATAAGTTTATGTTGCCGGGCGACTTCATTGCCATGAAGCTGACGGGAGAGGTGGCAACCACGGTGTCGGGCCTCTCGGAAGGAATCTTTTGGGACTTCAAGAAGGAGGCAGTGTCGGAAGAACTGATGCGCTACTTCGGCTTCGACATGGATATGATACCCGAGATACGTCCGACCTTCGGCTTGCAGGGCGAGTTGCTTGCCTCTGTTGCTTCGGAGTTGGGATTGAAGAAGGGCACGCCCGTAACCTACCGCGCAGGCGACCAACCCAACAATGCCTTGTCGCTAAATGTGCTTAATCCCGGAGAGATTGCTGCCACGGGCGGCACATCCGGTGTGGTGTATGGCGTGAACGGGATGGTTAACTACGATACGCTCTCGAGGGTAAACACCTTTGCCCACGTGAACCATACCTCCGAGCAGACACGTCTCGGTGTGCTGCTTTGCATCAACGGCGTAGGTATTTTGAACTCTTGGGTGAAGCGTAACGTGGCTCCCGAGGGCATTTCTTATCCCGAGCTCAACGACCTTGCGGCAACGGCGCCGATAGGTTCCGAGGGGCTGTCAATCCTGCCGTTTGGCAACGGGGCGGAGCGTATGCTTCAGAACAAGCAAATCGACTGCTCGATGCACGGTTTGAACTTCAATATCCACAAGAAGGCGCACATTGCCCGTGCTGCTCAGGAAGGTATTGTCTTTGCCTTTAAATATGGTATGGACATCATGAACGGGATGGGTATCGACATAGACGTGATACGCGCAGGTAATGCCAATATGTTCCTCAGCCCGATATTCCGCGACACACTCTCGGGCGTGACAGGTGCGGTGATTGAACTCTACGACACCAATGGTGCCGTTGGCGCAGCCAAGGGTGCAGGTATAGGTGCAGGCATCTACCACACGGCAGAAGAAGCCTTTGCTTCGCTGAAGAAGATAGACGTGATAGAGCCCGACGGACTAAGGGCTGACAAGTATTGCGCGGCATATAGCGTTTGGAAGGAACGTCTTGAAACAATGATGAACAACTAATATTATCGTATACATAAATCATTAAAACTTTTAATAGCATGAGTTGTAAATGTAAGAAGGAATACTTTCCCGGGATAGGAAAGATTCCGTTTGAAGGAAAAGATTCGAAGAACCCGATGGCGTTTCATTATTATGACCCCGAGAAGGTAATCCTCGGCAAGAAGATGAAGGACTGGCTGAAGTTCTCCATGGCATGGTGGCACACCCTCTGCCCAGCATCAGGCGACCAGTTCGGCGGACAGACACGCACATCCTATGAGTGGGACAAGGCTGACGACGTTATCCAGCGCGCCAAGGACAAAGCTGACGCCGGCTTCGAGATCATGACAAAGCTCGGCATCGAGTACTTCTGCTTCCACGACGTCGACCTCATCGATGCGGATGACGATATCGAGAAATATGAGGCAAACCTCGCTGCCATTGTTGACTACTTGAAGGAGAAGATGGCTGCCGACCCGACAAAGAAGCTTCTTTGGGGTACTGCCAACGTGTTTGGTCACAAGCGTTATATGAACGGAGCTTCCACAAACCCTGACTTTGACGTTGTGGCACGAGCATGCGTTCAGATAAAGAACGCCATCGACGCTACCATCAAGTTGGGCGGTACCAACTATGTGTTCTGGGGCGGACGCGAGGGCTACATGAGCCTCCTCAACACCGACCAGAAGCGCGAGAAGGAGCACATGGCGACAATGCTCAAGGCTGCACGCGACTATGCACGTTCGAAGGGCTTCACCGGCACCTTCCTCATCGAGCCGAAACCATGCGAGCCTACAAAGCACCAGTATGACGTAGACACAGAGACCGTTGCAGGATTCCTTCGCGTACATGGTCTCGACAAGGACTTCAAGGTGAACATCGAGGTTAACCACGCAACACTAGCAGGTCACACTTTTGAGCACGAACTGGCTGTGGCTGTAGACAACGGTATGCTTGGTTCCATCGATGCCAACCGCGGTGATTACCAGAATGGGTGGGATACCGACCAGTTCCCTATCGACCAGTTTGAACTCGTTCAGGCAATGATGCAGATTATCCGCAACGGCGGTCTTGGCAATGGTGGTTCAAACTTCGACGCAAAGCTCCGTCGTAACTCTACCGACCTTGAGGACATCTTCATCGCACACATCAGCGGTATGGATGCCATGGCACGTGCCCTCGAGAGCGCAGCTGCTATCCTTGAGGAGAGCCCGCTGCCAAAGATGCTGAAGGATCGTTACGCAAGCTTCGACGGCGGCAAGGGTAAGGAATTTGAGGAAGGCAAGCTTTCTCTCGAAGATATCGTTGCTTATGCCAAGAAGAATGGCGAGCCCAAGCAGACTTCGGGCAAGCAGGAGTTGTATGAAACCATCGTTGCACTTTATGCAAAATAACATTGCATGAAAGCAAATAAATTGTACCTGTACAGTATCGTGCTCGTAGCCGTCATGGGAGGACTCCTCTTCGGCTACGACACGGCTGTTATCTCGGGTGCCGAGGGAGGGCTTCAGAAGTTCTTTGAGGCGGCAACCGACTTTGAGTATACAAAGGTTCTGCACGGCATAACCTCCGCGAGTGCGCTTTTGGGATGTGTTATCGGTGGCGCCCTGTCGGGTATCTTTACCGACCGTCTTGGTCGTAAGAAGTCATTGGTGTATGCCGGTGTTATGTTCTTCCTCTCGGCTCTGGGTTCGTGGTATCCCGAGTTTTTGTTCTTCGACTACGGCAAGCCTTCCTTGTCGTTGCTCATTGCTTTCAATTTCTACCGCATCCTTGGTGGTGTGGGTGTAGGTCTTGCTTCTGCCATCTGCCCGATGTATATCGGTGAGATTGCGCCGAGCCGCATCCGCGGAATGTTGGTGTCGTGGAACCAGTTTGCCATAATCTTCGGACAGCTTGTTGTCTATTTCGTCAGCTATCTCATTGTGCAGTATGCCAAGGAGACTTATCCCGACTTTGCACGTTGGATGGTGGAAACGGGATGGCGCGACATGTTTGTCAGCGAGGCTTATCCGGCCGGGCTCTTCACCCTGCTTATCATGCTTGTGCCCGAGTCGCCGCGCTATCTTGCGATGATAGGTAAGGACGACAAGGCCTTGGCCGTGCTTACGCGCATCAATGGTTCCGACGAGGCACAGGGCATACTTCAAGATATCAAGAACACGGTGGAGGAGAAGAAGGAAAAGCTTCTCACCTACGGCTTCATGGTCATCTTCATCGGTATAATGCTTTCCGTCTTCCAGCAGGCTGTGGGTATCAACGCTGTGCTCTTCTACGCTCCGCGTATCTTTGAGTCGGTAGGTGCCGGCGACCCGATGTTGAGAACGGTTATCATGGGTATCGTCAATATCTCGTTCACTCTCGTGGCTGTGTTCACTGTGGATAAGTTCGGCCGTAAGCCGTTGCTCATCTGCGGTTCATTGGGCATGGGGATAGGAGCATTGAGCTTTGCCTTGAGCAATGCCTTTGCATGGAGCGGAATGTTCCAGATTGTGTCTATCATGTTGTATGCAGCATGCTTCATGTTCTCGTGGGGACCTATTTGCTGGGTTCTTATTGCGGAAATCTTCCCGAACACGATACGTGGCGGCGCTGTGGCTATTGCCGTAGCATTCCAGTGGATATTCAACTTCCTCGTCAGCTCAACCTTTGTGCCGATGTATGAGATGGAGCTCACTCCGGGCGACGGCTTCGGGCATGTGTTTGCATACGCTCTCTACGGCATCATCTGTGTGATTGCTGCCATATTTGTTTGGAAACTTGTTCCCGAGACAAAGGGCAAGACGTTGGAAGACATGACACGTCTTTGGAAAAAACAATCCTAAGGGTCTGAAAGACGGATGAAGAGTTTCACTTTTCATGACCTTCGGCGCATCGGTTATGCCGATGCGCTGAAGATTCAGACCGACGCCTTTGATGCCTTGCTTAGGGCAAAGGCAGAGAGGAGGAATGAAGAAAACCAACTGTTCTTCTGCGAGCATCTCCCGGTGCTCACCATAGGTAAGAGCGGCAAGGAGAGCAATCTCCTCATCCCCGAAAAACTTCTCAACGAGCGTGGCATTACGCTCTATCATGTCTCCCGTGGGGGCGATATCACCTATCACGGTCCCGGACAGATTACGGGATACCCCATCTTCGACATCGACTCTTGGCAACTGGGCCTCAAACAATATATCCATCGTTTGGAGGAGGTGGTAATCCGCTTCCTTGCCGTCTACGGACTGCGCGGCGAGAGGTTGGAGGGCGCCACGGGGGTGTGGCTCGAGCCCGAGGCAAAGGGGCGCGCACGCAAGATTTGCGCCATAGGGGTGAAGAGCAGCCGGTTTGTGACGATGCACGGCTTTGCGCTCAACATCAACACCGATTTGTCGTATTTCTCACTCATCAACCCCTGCGGATTTACCGACAAGGGGGTGACCTCGCTACAGAAGGAGCTTGGCGAAGAGCAGGACTTCGAACTGGCCAAGACTCGTCTCCTCGCTATCTTCGAGGAGCTGTTTCCGCCCTGCAGATAACACAATCTTGTTAGAAACATTCAAGATTCAAGCGTCAAAATCATCAGCGCCACGCGCTGAAGCAAGATTCGTGCGTCAAAGGCTTCCGCGGCTCGCGCTGAGGCAAGATTCACGCGTCAAGGCCTCTCGCAGTCCATACAGACATGGGACAAGAAACATGATTCCCGCTGTTTACTTTGCGGGCTGCGGGGTGGCGACGGTAGTTGTGGTGTCTTTCTTTGCCTCGGAGGAAGAGACGGGGGCAAGAGGCATGTCGGGCAGAAGCTTCCTGCGCCGGCGGAAGAAATCGGAGATGGTGCTGAAGTCTTTCCGGAACATGATACCCACGCCTTGGGTTGTGAGCGCACGGTTGAGATACTTGTAGAGGTCGTTGGCATGGTTGTATGCCTTCAGACGAATCTCGCCGCCGGGAGTCAGCTTGTATTCCAGGTCAAACTCGCCGACAAAATCGTTCTTTCCTTGATACATATTGTTCTTGTAGCCAAAGCTGCCGTTGAACAGCAAGCGGTTGTCGAGCAGCTGGCTCGAGAGAAGCATCTCCACCTCGGTGTCTTCAATGCCGTCTTCGCTGGTGCGTATGTTGGTGCCTATCTGCACCTTGTCGGTAAGGCTGTTGAGGATGCTGGAGAGCTGTGAGGAGATGGCAGACGAAGCCACGGCGCTAAACTCGCTCGAGCGGTAGGCATTAGTGCTATACTCGGGGGTGTAGAACTTGTTAAGCACAAGGAGGTAGATGATTTGTCGGGTCATCATGTCTTCCGTGTCCACCAAAGCCTTGGCTTGGCGTTCTATCTCCTCGTTGGAGCCCGGCAGCTCGAGGTCGAACGAGATGGTGGGGTTGCGCAACATGCCGTCGAGGTTAAGCACGCAGTTGACAGGGATGCTGGTGCGCGGGCTCTCAAGGGCAAGGCTCTCGTCAAGGTCGCGGAGGTTGGCGGTGAGGTTGTAGATGGCGTTGATGTTCATCGTGGCGTCGAAGGGGTCGCCCCTAAAGCTGATGGAGCTGCCCTCGCGTATCTTGAAGTCCTTGTGGATAATCTGCTGCAGACTGAAGTTGTAGTTTCCGCTCGAGATGGCCATGTTGCCATACATGCGGAGGTCGGTGTTGGTGCCATATTCAATCTGCAGGCTTCCGCTGCCATAGCCCGAAATCTTGTCGCCCGCAACAGGGTCCATTATGAGGTCTATCTTGGCGTCGGGGGTGACGTCGAGCATGAAGTTCATGCGCATCTCCGTGCCGCCTTCGCTCACGACGGGCGCCTTGATGGAGTCGCGAGAGGCTTCCTCGGCAGTGGCAAGGCTATCCCTTTGGTGTCTCTTGTCCACAAACGTGATGAAGTCGTAGTCTGCCGCCGTGGTGTTGTTGATGAAATCGAGCGTGATGGCGGTCTTGGGGTTGTTTTGCATGTTGATGTCGAAGTTTATCAACTTGTCGTTACCCCGTAAGGAAGCCGTTCCGCTACCAAACACAGTGCCGTAGATAAGCGGATTATGCTTGCGGGTGGCGTTAAACACCAGCAGATTGTCGGTCCTGATGTTCCCCTCAAAGCTCACGTCCTTGAAGTGGTTGTGGTAGACGTTCATGTTGACCAGTCCCGCATTGCCAAACTCGTCGTGCACCGTTATGTTGCGCATCCTTATTGCCCCGGCATCCATGTGGATGGAGCCGGAGAAGGTGTAGTAGGTGTTGAGATACTCTATGCCCAGTCCTCCGTCCATCACGTAGGCATCGCCCTCCACGGTCAGTGCCTTGAAAGGCCCGTGGAGATGCACGTTGCCAAAGCCACGCCCCTTCATGTTCTTCGCCACCTTTTCCACAAAGGGGTGAAGAAACTCAACGTTGATGTCGTTGGCGCCAAAGAAGAGCGACAGCCCTGCCTCGGGTCCCACGGGGTAGATATAGCCACTCACGTCGGTCCACGTCGTGTCGTTCTTGTAGATGCTACCGAGCATGAGGATACCCTGCTGCTCGTCGTCCCATTCGCTGAAGAGATTCAGTCTGCCCAGCTGCGTCTGGTTGAACGTGAAGTCGGAGACCTCAAGGTCGGTGTTCAGCACGCGGCTGCCATAGAGGTCACTTATGTTGAACGTTCCCGTGGCCTTGCCTGTGAACTGAAGCACGGGGATATTGAGGATGTCGAAGATATGCTTGAGCTCAATCTGCCGAAGGTCCAAGAGCAGTGTGTCCATCGGGTTGTGCGAGATATATCCGTCGAGCAAGAGCGACTGCTCCTCGTTGCCCACGCGGAACTTGCGGATGTTTATCTTCCCCTCCTCAATGACAATGTCGGAGGGGTGTATCATCCATATGGAATCGTTTAATATCAACTTGCTCTCGTCAATAGAGATGTCGGTTCTGAGCTTCGGGGGGGTCTTCTCCTCGTCTTCCTCTGTGAAGAGGGCAGAGGCGGAGAGCTCGGCACGAAACAGCCTCTCCTTGTTGTTTGCCCAGCCAATGAGGGTACTTATGCGGTTGTCGCGGGCGTCGGCTTTCAGCTCGAGGTAGTTGCGAAGCCCCTTTTGGTTGTAGTTGGTAGCCTTCAGCTGGAGGTTGATGTCGTTCTGCGGATTGTCGCAGGTGAAATGGCCCGACTCGAACATCGCGTTGCCCATCTTGAACTTCGGGAGGTAAGCCTCGAGGCGGAACTTGTTGTAGATATTGTTGTAGAACCCGGTGATGCGTGCCTGGTTGACCATGGTGAGCGGCAGCTTCAATGTCTTTGAGATGTCCTCGGTGTTCTCTATGGTCAGCAGCAGCGAGAAGTTGTTCTCCTCAACGGCTTTCTTCTTCTGCGTGGCGTTTATCAATGCCGGGATATATCCCTTGAAGGTGTTCATGAAACTCGGGACGATGGTGGAGAACGAATATGCTCCGGTGACCTCCCCGTTCACTACGTCGGACGAGATTACGAGATGGCGGTCCTCGGAATGCCCCGTTGCCGTCACTTGGATTTCCTTCAAGAAGAAGTTGCTCGGGGCGGTGACGAACGAGAGGCTGTCGACACGGATGTTACCCTCCAGGTTGTCGATGCTGTTGCCCGTGAAGTCGGCGTTCAGAGAGAAAGAGATGTCGGGCGAGTCGTATTTGTTGGTGAGATGGAGACTGTCGGGGCGGAGATGCTCCACGTTGGCAGTAAAGTTGAACATTGAGTTCTTTCCGTCGTTAAGAAACATACCCTCGGCATGCAGCTTTCCGTTCGTATCGTTCACCTCCACCGTACCGTCGAAGCTGTTCTTCTTGAAGTTCCCAAGGAGATGGATGTCTTCGTACTTGTAGCCCTTATACTCAAACTCGCTTATGTTTGCCTCCAGGCTCCCGAAGAAGGGGTTGCCCGCTTGGCGCTTGGCGTCTATCGAAATATCGAGAGCTGCATTCCCGTAGGGGTTGCCCTCGTTGAACAGCTTGTTTAATTGTAGGTCGGAGGTCGACACGTTTCCCTTGAGGTAGGTGGCAATGTTGTGCGCTTTGTCGCCCCCGATGATGATGTCGGTCTGCACCGTGCCAACTGCGCTCGAGAGCTTGCCGTGAGCCACAAGGTTGTGGAAGAAGCCCGAAACATCGCCGGTGAAATCTATCGTACCCAGCCTCTCTGCCATGGCGGGTAACGTAACTGGCTTTTTGCTGAAGTTTCTCACCAATCCCGCCAAGCCCTCGGTGGTGATATGCATCTTGCTCACCTGGCCCAAGACGTACGACTCCTTGGGGCGGGTTATGTCTTTCAGATTCATCTTCCCAACGAACAGCATCTCGTTGCCATAACGTAACGTCACTTTCTCAAGGTCGATGTCGTTGACAAAGCCCGAGGCGTCTGCCGACAGCTCGATGCTCTCGGTGAAGTTGCCGAAAGCGGGAACCATCGACGAGAAGTCTCTAAGACCTATCTGTGAGGGAGCGATGCTGAGTTTCAACGGGGCACGGCTCAGGAAGTCGGAGACGGAGGTGATGCCCTGCATATCGATTTTCGCCTTGCTCACCTTCAAGAGGGTCTGCGGCAGCTTTATCTCAAAGTTGTTTACAAGTGCGCTGTCGTGGTTGCTCACGATATTCATTGTCAGCTTCTCGAGGCTGAAGCCCGAGGTCTCGCTAAAGCTCATCTTCTTGATGCTGGCATTGAGGCTGTCTTTGTTGAATGCCTTCAAGGATATCTTCGCACTAAGGTCTTGGATGTCGATATGCTTGCCGTTGAACCTGCCCGGGGTGAGGGGCGTGCTCTCCTCGTCGAAGCGGAAGTTGCCACGGCGGATAAGGATGGAGTTGAAGCGCAAATCGATGTTGGGTTTCTCTTTCAAGGTGTCTTTGGAGGCAAAGGCGTCGATAACGAACTGGAGGTTTAGCGGGCTGTCTGCCGTCTTCTTCTTTAGGTTAAGGGAGAACCCGAACAAGCGCACGGAGGTGAAAACAAACTTGCCCTTCATGAGCGGGAGGGCCTCGAAGCCTGCTGCCACATGGCCTGCCTCAAACAGCGTCTCCCCGTCTTGGTCCTCAAGGTAGAGGTCATCGAGAACAATGCGGTTGAACCATCCTATATCCACATTCCCCACCTTGACGGGCACACCGAGATACTTGGATAATTCCCTCGAGGCAATGTTGGAAACCCGATGCTGAACATACGGAATCTTCAGCGAGACGAAGGGCATTGCGTAGAATATCCAAAACAGTGAGAAAAGGGTGATGATTATGTATTTAAGTCCTTTGATATCTGTAGCGTATTTTAAACGCAAATCTACAACAATCTCGTGACAGAAATCACTACTTTTGTGCAAAAAAGAAACCGTATGAGTATAACAATATTGGGGATAGAATCGTCGTGCGACGACACGTCCTCTTCCGTAATACGCGACGGCGTCATGCTGTCGAATGTAATAGCCAGCCAGGCTGTTCACGAAGCCTACGGCGGCGTAGTCCCCGAGTTGGCTTCGCGAGCCCATCAACAGAACATCATTCCCGTGGTTGCCGAGGCCATCAAACGCGCCGGCATCGATAAGTCGGAGCTGAGTGCCATAGCCTTTACGCGTGGACCGGGTCTCATGGGCTCATTGCTTGTGGGCACCTCCTTTGCCAAAGGCTTTGCCGCCTCGCTGGGCATACCGATGATTGAGGTCAACCATCTGCAGGCGCATGTCCTGGCTCACTTCGTTAAGGAGTCGCCCGATGACAATCATGCGCCTTCGTTCCCCTTCCTCTGCCTCTTGGTCTCGGGCGGCAATTCGCAAATCATCAAAGTGAATGCCTACAACGACATGGAGATTATAGGGCAGACCATCGACGACGCGGCAGGTGAGGCCTTCGACAAATGTGCCAAGGTGATGGGGCTGGGCTATCCCGGCGGACCGGTGGTGAATAGATTGGCAAACGAGGGAAACCCCCGGGCTTTCACTTTCAGCAAGCCGCATATCCAAGGCTACGACTACAGCTTCAGCGGACTTAAGACATCCTTCCTCTATACCCTAAGAGATAAGCTGAAGGAGGATGCGGACTTCATCGAGAAGAACAAAGCGGACCTTTGCGCCTCGCTTCAGGTAACGGTGATTGATATCCTGATGAACAAGTTGCGCAAGGCGGCGAAGGATTTGAACATAAAAGAGGTGGCAGTGGCAGGCGGCGTGTCGGCAAACTCCGGATTGCGCGATGCCTTCCTCGACCATGCCAAGAAATACGGATGGAAGGTGCATATCCCCAAGTTCTCGTTTACCACAGACAATGCCGCGATGGTTGCCATCACTGGTTATTACAAATATCTCGATGGGGACTTCTGTCCGATGGACGCCGTTCCCTTCTCGCGAGTCATCATCTGATTGGATATGGAAGAAAACAATGCTTTGGCAAAGCATGTGGGCGATGTGTTGCGCTCACGTGGCCTCAAGATGGGTACGGCAGAAAGCTGTACGGGTGGCAGAATAGCCAATATGATAACCTTGGTGCCGGGCAGCTCCGACTACTTTGTGGGCGGGGTCGTGTCCTACAGCAATGAAGTGAAGCATCATGTGCTCGGCGTATCCAAAGTGAGCCTGCGCCTTCACGGCGCCGTAAGCCGTGAGGTGGTGGAAGAGATGGCGCTCGGGGCTGTGAAGGTGTTGGGCTGTGACTGCGCAGTGGCCACCTCTGGCGTTGCCGGACCGGGCGGAGGAACGCAAGAAAAACCCGTAGGCACAGTGTGGATAGCTGCAGCCTACGGGAAAGAGGTTGTCTCGCATTGCTTCCATTTCGGAAGGGCGAGAGCAGAAAATATTCAATCTGCGGCGGATGCCGCGTTGGGCTTATTGATGAAAATGTTGCAAGAAAACAATTACCAAAGCGCTACTCGGCTATTGTTTTAGCTATAGCTTGATATCCCTTCTCGTTGGGATGCAGTCCGTCGCTAAAGAGTGATTCGTCAATCTTGCCCGAGCCAAGAAGCAGCGCTTTTCCGGCGTCGCTAAACACACAACCTTCCTCATTCGTCATGATGTGGATTCTTAGGTTGATGTTCTTCACCCAGTCTTCATGCTCCCGGCGTGGGAGTATACCAATCACCTTGATTGTAGCCTTGGGCTGGCGTTCGCGGACGGCAGAGATAAGGAAGCGCAAGCCTTCCACAATATCTTCGTCGGAACTTAATCCCCTATTGTTTGTCCCAATCATCAATACCACCTTGTCAGCAGTGTAGCCATCCAGTTCGCCGTGATAGATGCGCCAAAGCACGTTCTCGATGCGGTCCCATCCGTATCCAAGATTCTGGAATCCGGCAGGCTCCATTATCTTCTTCCAGCTTTCAGGTCCGTTGCTCTTGGGCCCGGCAGGTTTGCCACCCCAGAAATGGGTGATGGAGTTGCCAATGATGACGGCTTTGGGCTGCGTCTTTTGTACATGCTTCACAATGTCTCGATGGCGTGTCTGCCATTCGTAGTTGTTGGGCTCGCGGCGCTGGGTGATGGGCCGTGTTGTCGGGCGGTCACCTATCGGCAGATGGAGTATGCTGCGCACTTTCTTCTCCACGGCAGCAGCCTGGCAGGATGCGCCGAAATCGGAGGGGTGCACGGCATCGACCCACGCATCCGAAGGGAGTCCCAACTCGTCGTGAGTCAGATAATACACACCCTCAACGCCATCTTCCAGCAATGCTTCGTAGCCCTTGCGTGAGGCGGCGTTGGTGCGCGTGTAGCGTTCGTATTCAAAGCTGTTGGTGGCGCCATTGCTATAACCGGCATGCTCCACCAAGAGGATTGGGGTGTTACGCTTCTCGCGTATCTGCTTCACTGCGGCAATAACGAGGTTGGTCACCTCCTCTGCGGGTCGGTCAAGAAGGTTGGGCATACAGTCGAGGATATAGATGCGTGCATCCTGCTCGATGATGTAGTTCAATACATTCTTTTCCAATAGTCCGTTACCCGAGAACCCGAAGTTGATTAGCGGGTAGTCGAATTTGCGTTGTAGGATGTTTGCCCACGACATGGCGGGACGCGAGGAGCATGCGCCATGCACGATGGATGTGCCGTAGATAACTATAGGCTTCTCTTCCGAGCGGGGAATGAATTGTATCTCGGCATCGTCCTTCGTGCCAATCTCCAACCATTTCACGGTGTTGTAGAGAGGAAGATAGAGTCGGTATTCAAACCCGCGGTTATGGAACTTGTCCTTGCCGAGATTCGTGTAGTGATATTGGATGGTGTCGCCAAAGTAGAACCCTCCGGAGCAGAAGTTGGACGTCCCTTCGCTGTCGATGCTGTATAGGTCAACGCCCGACACGCCGGTGGACGGCATGTGAGGCATATCGAGCTCGCCGCTCACCTGATAGCGTACTCTAATCTCCGGTGAGTTGCAATAGAAGTAGATGGCAAGTGAGGAAGAGTTGCGGGAGAGGTCCCACACCTGCGGCCTCACCTCATCCTTAGCTCGGTCCGGCAGTCGCACGTAGGTCTTGCCTATCTCATCGGGCCAGCCTTGGTTTTGAATGACGGGGAATCCTGCCTCCACGGGGTTGTGCCATTTCCATTCTGCCCGGGCAGAGAGGCAGAGTACGCATAGAATAATAACGCTTAAGAGTCTTTTCATTTCCAGTTTCCTCCATTATTTATTTTAGTCCTCTGTTTTTGAGTAGCGGCTCGATGCTGGGCTCTTTGCCGCGGAAGTTCTTATACATCACCATGCCGTCGTCGATGCCGCCCGGGGTAAGGATGTAGCGGCGGAACTTCTGCGCCACCTCCGGATTGAAGATGTCGCCCGTTTCCTTATAGGCTTCGAAGGCATCGGTGTCGAGAACCTCAGCCCATATGTAGCTGTAGTAGCCGGCGGTGTATCCTCCCGTCATCGTGTGGTTGAAGTATGTGGTGCGATAACGTGGCGGTATCTGGCGGAGCAGTCCGCGTTTGTTCATCACCTCGGCTTCGAACTTCTCGATGTCCAGATTCTCGGGTTTCTGCTTCAGAATATGATAGTCCATGTCGAGCAGTGAGGCAGCCAGATATTCGGTGCTTGCAAAGCCCATACCATACTTGCCGCTCTTCACTATCTTGTCCACCAACTCCTGTGGGATAACCTCGCCTGTCTTGTAGTGCTTGGCGTAGACCTTCAGGACTTCGGGTTCGAACGCCCAGTGTTCGTTGATTTGCGAGGGCAGCTCAACAAAGTCGCGTGGCACATCCGATACGCCGATGTAGTGAACGTCGCAGAACAGTCCGTGCAATGCGTGGCCAAACTCATGGAACACTGTCTCTGCCTCGTCGGCACTCAGCAGTGCGGGTTCTCCGGCAGCGGGCTTGCTGAAGTTGAACACGGTGGTGATGACGGGGGTAACCTTTTTCCCGTCCTTATAGCTTTGCGAACGATAGCTGCCACACCATGCGCCGCCCCTCTTGCCCGGACGTGTGTAGAAGTCCATGTAGAGCACGCCGAGCGACGAGCCGTCGCTATCCTTGCATTCAAAGGCAAAGGCATCGGCATCGGGTTTGGGGATATCCTTGATTTCCGTAAAGGTTACGCCATAGAGTTTTTCGGCAACGAAGAAGATACCTTTGCGCACGTTGCCGAGCTCAAGGTAGGGGCGTACCTCGTTCTCGTCGAGGTTGAACTTTGCCCGGCGGGCCTTGTCGGTATAGTAACGCCAGTCCCAACCCTCAGCCTCAAAGTTTCCGCCTTCTTTCTTTATCTCGGCATTGATATCGGCGAGCTCATCCTTGGCTTTTGCCAGTGCCGGCACCCAGATGCGGTCCAACAAATCGTATACGTTCTTCTCGTTTTTCGCCATGTTCTCATCGAGCACGAAGGCGGCATAGTCCTCGTAGCCCAAAAGGAGAGCTTTCTCAAGGCGTGCGGCAACCAGCTCCTTTACGATGTTCTTGTTATCGTTCTCATTGTTGTTGTTTCCGCGGTTGGTGTATGCCCGAAACATCTTTTCGCGCAGAGCCCTGTTGTCGGCATACTGAAGGAAGGGCATCACGCTCGGGTTGTGGAGGGTGAACACCCATTTACCGTCCAACGAGTCGGCTGCGGCAGCCTCTTTGGCGGCAGAGATGGCGCTTTGGGGCAGGCCCGAGAGGTCTTTCTCATTGTCCACCACCAAGCGGAAGGCGTTGGTCTCCTTCAGCACGTTTTG
>CAVJCD010000001.1:37156-43881 GCA_963648005.1 Tannerellaceae bacterium
CCGAAGGTGAGCTCAAGGACGGATATCTTCTCGTTCAACTCGCGTAGCTTGGCATGCTTGTCGGCATCCAGGTTGGCACCGCCGCGCACAAAGCCTTTGTGGGTTTCTTCCAAGAGGCGGGTTTGCTCCTTGTCGAGATTGAGTGACGCCTTCTTGTCGTATACCGCCTTCACGCGGGCAAAGAGGGCAGGGTTGAGATTGATGTCGTCGAAGTGGGCAGAGAGGACGGGGTAGAACTCCTGCTCAAGGGCTTGTATCTCGTCGGTGGTGTTTACGCTCGACTGCCCGCTGAAGGCATACAATACTTTGTTGAGCAGTTCGCCGGCACCGTCGAGGGCGGCGATGGTGTTCTCGAAGGTGGGCTCGTCGGTGTTGCTCACGATGGCTTCGATTTCCTTCTTGTGCTCTTCCATACCTTTCTCGAAGGCGGGTTTGTAGTGAGCCACCTCAATCTTGTTGAATGGAGGGACACCAAACGGGGTTGTGTACTCGCTGAAAAACGGATTGTCGGCTGACTTGTCCGCATCACCTTTCTTTGAGGAGTCGCAGGCTCCCAATACTACTGCCAGTCCGGCAGCCATAAGCGTCTTGTTCATAAGCATTATAATATAATCTTTATTTGATGTTTTCTTTTGTGTTGGCACAAAGCAGCCACGGCAGGTTGAACCTGTAATGGTTTCTGCTGCTAAGCAGATGGATGACACCATCGGGCGACTGCGTGGCGGCAAGGTAACCTCTCGGCTCGGCGTGCGTGGCATCCATATCGAAGAAGCCCGTCCATGCGCCGCCGTCCATGAAGCGGTGCTTGCCGTCGGTGAGCAGCTTCTTCACGGGCCATGTCTTGCCCTCGTCGAAGGAGAGGGCGGCGTAGATGCCGTAGCCGGTGAACTCGTTGCCCTCGGCATCACGGAATGTCATTCCCCTTTGTCCGTCTTTGATGCGTAAGGGGTGATGGGTAAACGATATGAAGAGCAGCGGACCTTCTTTTAGGCGCATCAGGACGAGTCGCTGCCCGCCGTCGATGGGCGGAAACTCGGAGGCCCGGTAGGTCCACGTCTTGCCATTATCCTCGGAGATGCTCATGGGCATGCGCTGCTTGCCGTTTTTATCCGTCGTGGCGTCGCCACGGCCGAGGGCCAAGAGGCGATGGTCCGAGAGCTGCACTACGCCGGCATGAATCCCGGCTATTGTGCCCCCGGATGCTCCGGGGTGGAATTTTTCGGGGAGGGTTTTCCCTGCGTCTTCCCACGTCTCGCCGTTGTCGCGGCTGATATGAAGGGCTGTGCCTCCATTGCTTCGCGGCGTGGCGTCGGCAGCCTGCAGAATCCATCCTTCCTTGGTGATGGAAGCGCCGGCAATCACCTGGTGACGGCGGGCATGCTCGGGGGCGATGATGCGTGGGCGGCTCCACGTCGCGCCATTGTCACGGCTTGTGCGCATGACCATCGCCAGCGTCTCCCACGTGCCTGCGGCCTCCACGCCATTGATATGTATCAGCGTCCCGTTGTTGTTTAAAAGCGACGAGCCTGTCACGTTTCTGTCGGGCACGCGGAAAAACTCCCGTGGAGCGCTCCATTGCTCCGCTCCGGCCCTCAGGCGGCTCTCGAGTATTGTCATTTCTCTGCCCGACTCTTCGTTGCAGGTGAACCAAATGGCCAAGAGGTCGCCATTGTTGCACCAGCAGATGGCAGGGCAGTGGTTGTGGCGGTAGAAGGGGACTGTGGAGGCGCATTCCGGCGTGTTGACATATACGAGCGGCTCGGCGAAGAAGGGCTCATCCGTCGGGGAGCCCCAGGCGAAGGTCTGCTGCGAGACATCACTCTCCCGCGAGGGCTCGAGGGCGGGGAGGGCACTGCTTTGGGGCATGGCGGCTTGCACTACGCGGAATCCGGTGAGCCAATGCTTGTCCTCGGGAATCATCGCCATGCGGTTTGCCGAGCGGAGAAACCTCTCCGGCGTGCTGTGGCTTCCGCCGCGCGTCACACGATAGAGCCCGTCGGACGGGCCCACGGGGTCGTGTTGCTCGCAGGCTTCGTAGGGACCATACCAGTCGCTACACCATTCCTCAACGTTTCCGTGCATGTCGTAGAGACCGAAAGGGTTGGGTTCTGTGGTGGCAACGCGTAGTGAGAGGGTGGAATCGGTGCCCCATACGTTCTCCTGTCTCTTATGGCAGCTGCCTTGAAGCCCGTCGCCCATCCAAAAATTCCAGTACGTACCGGCGCGGCAGGCGTATTCCCATTCCGCCTCCGTGGGCAGGCGATAGGTCTTGCCCTCTTTCTCCGACAGCCAGCGGCAGAAGGCCTCTGCATCGTGGTAGCTGACAAACACCACTGCCTCGTCGTCTTCCTTCGATATGCCATACTTGCCCCGCAAGGCCTTGTGGGTGGGGTCGAACGCTTCGTATTGCGCATTGGTGACCTCCGTGGCGCCCATCAGGAAGGGGCGCGTGATGCTCACGGGATGTACAGGCGCCTCGTCGAAGTCCTCACCTTGTCCGTGGCTGCCCATATGGAATTCCCCGGCGGGGATAGCCACGAGCTGCATCCCTATGCTGTTTGTTTCCCGGGCGGAAACATCCAAAAATGCCGTTGTGAGAAGGCTGAGGCAGATTGTAGCAAGGCTTTTCATGGTTGTGATGGTGTTTTAGGAAAGCAAATATATGTAAAACCTATGGTTCATTCCTAAGACACCCTCAAAAAGATGCCCGGAGCACGCGGAGAAGGTTTCCCCCATGGAGGAAAACGTTGCGGAGCGCTCTGTGGTGGTTTCCCTCATGGCGGAAAACGTTGCGGAGCGCTCCGTGGTAATTTCCACCACGGCGGAAGGTTTCTACAACCTGTGTTTATACAATCTCGCCAGCACTTTTTGGTACTCGTTCTCTATGAGCATGAAATTTTGCATGCTTTGATAGATTGTGGTCACGTCGGCGAAGTATTCAATCATGCTGATTTGTCCGCTTTGGATGGCTTTGTTCAAAAGCGCGAGGTTAGATTGGCCCTCCAGCACCTTGCTGTATTCGTCGATGGAGGTTTTCAGCGTGGTGGCGCGGTTGTAGAGCTGTAGAAGTTCGTTTTCAACCATTGTCTGCATGCTCTCCGTCTGCAAATCGGCGTAGAGACTCTGCGCCTTGGCTTGTTTCACCTTTCCCCTGTTGGCAAACAGAGGTATGCTGATGCCAACGATGAATCCGTTGTAGCGTTCGCCGCCCGAGGAGGGGTTCATCCTATATCCCAGTTCGAAGGACGGCAGCCCCTGCGCCCGGCTGACGCTTATCTGCCTCTGCGCAACCCTCCGGTTGCTGCGCAGGGTGCAAAGACGGCGGTCCAACGACATCACCTCCTCCTTCAGCTCGCCGAGCGAGGCGGGAAGAAGTGCCTCGGGGTACACGGTGTCGCCAAACGCCACCTCTTCACCTCCGCAGAGCGTTGCCAACTCGCGTAGCTTGTCGGCGCGCTCCGCCTCGTTCATCCTCGCCTCGTTGTTTACGTTCAATAGCTCGAGGGCAATCTTGTTTGTCTCCAATATATCGGCATCGCCCGCCTTGAGGCGCTGCTCGTAGAGTGCGGATAGCTGCTCGGCGTTCCCGCGGCGTACCTCCAGGAGTCCTTTCTGCCGGTTGAGCATCACCAAGTCGAGGCACACCTCCTTTGCCCTGAGCAGGATGTCTTGCCTCAGAGCCTCGCACTGCTGTTCGAAGTTCTCTCCACGCAGCTTTGCCAGCTTACCCCTCCGGGCGTAGAGCGAGGGGAAGTTGAACGACTGCGAGGCGATGAGCTCGCCGGTGAACCCCATGCCCTCCTTGTTGCCGTAGAGATGCGAATAGGTGACGGTGGGGTCGGGGAGGTTGTTTTCGGTTGCCGCCTCAATCTTTCGTGAGGTGGTGAGCTGACGCGCGGCTTGCAGCTCTTTGTTGCCGGCTTCCACGCTGCGCAGGACCTTCTCCATATCGGTCTGCGCGACGGCAGACAGCGCCGCCGAAGCCAAAAGCGCGATGGTTATGATTGATTTCATTTCTCTTTATTCATTAAAAGATAGACAATAGGAATAATGAAGCCGTTGAGGAAGGTCGACGTGAGCAACCCACCCAATATCACGGTGGCCATGGGGCTCTGTATCTCGTTGCCCGGCAGGTCGCCGTTCAATGCCAGAGGTATCAACGCCAAGGCAGAGCTCAGCGCCGTCATCAGGATGGGGTTCAAGCGGTTGAGCGAACCGCGCATCACGGCGTTGTAGGGCGAGAGCCCCTCGCCACGGAGCTGAGTGTAGTGGCTGATGAGCAACATACCGTTTCTCGTGGCTATGCCGAAGAGCGAGATGAATCCGATAATCGCCGGGATACTCACCTCGCCGGAGGTCATCCATAAGATGAGCACGCCGCCTATCAATGCCAACGGCAGGTTAAGCAAAACAACACCGCTCTCCTTCGCGTTCTTGAACTCGTTGTAGAGCAAGAGGAATATCACCAAAAGCGAAGCCAAGGAGGTAATCAGTAGTGTACGGCTGGCAGCCTGCTCGCTCTCGAACTGCCCGCCATACTCCACGTGATAGCCCTCGGGGAGATGTACCGAGCTCTCAATCTTATGCTGTATGTCGTTTACCACACTCCTTAGGTCGCGCTCCGAGACATTGGCGCTCACCACAAGCTTGCGCTGCACGTTCTCGCGGTTGATGGTGTTGGGCCCAACAGTGGAGCGCACGTCGGCAACGTAGCTGAGAGGTATCTTGCCCCCGCCGTCGGTATCGATGGTGAGGTTGCGTATATCCTCCATGGTGGCACGGCTAAGGTCGGAGGTCTTCACCGTAAGGTCGAACGTCTTTCCCTCGTCGTAGACCTGGCTCACAACCTCGCCACCCAGCATCACGTTGACATACTCTTCGAACTCCGGCAGCGGGATACCGTATTTTGCCATGAGCTCCCTTCTCGGCGTGATGACCAGCTGCGGGCGTTCAATCTGCTGCTCCACCTTCAGGTCCACCAATCCGGGGATATCGCTTATGGCACGCTTGATATCGTTGCCGATGGCGAACAACCGGTTAAGGTCCGTGCCAAACAGCTTGATGGCGATGTTGGCCTCCGTTCCCGAGAGCATGGCGTCGATGCGGTGGGAGATGGGCTGACCTATTTCAATGTTGGCACCGCTGATGGTGGACAGCTTTTGGCGTACATCCCTTGTCACCTCCTCGCGGCTGCGGTCCTTCAAGGCAAAGGGTGCCTCTATCTCCGATACGTTCACGCCCAAGGCATGCTCGTCGAGCTCGGCACGTCCCGTCTTGCGCGCCACGGTCTGTATCTCCGGCACCTGCATCAACAGCTCCTCGGCGCGGCGACCCATCTCGTCGGATTCCTCAAGGGATATTCCCGGCAGGCTGCTCACATTGATGGTGAACGACCCCTCGTTGAACGGCGGGAGGAAGCTATGTCCCAAGGTGAAGAATATACCCAGCGACACCACGAACAACCCTATTGTGCAACCCAGCACAGCCGAGCGGTGCTCCAATGCCTTACGCAAAGCATTACCGTATGCGCCCTTCAGCTTAACGGCTACCCACGACTCCTTGTCCACCTTCTTGTCCTCAGCCTTGCGGTTGAGCAGGTAGCTGCACAATACCGGTGTGAGGGTAAGTGCCACCACCGTGGAAGCAAACAAGGCGACGATGAACGCCACTCCCAGCGGCACCAGCATACGCCCTTCCATCCCGCTGAGGAAAAACAAGGGCACGAAGCTCACCACGATAATCAACGTGGAGTTCAATATCGGCATGCGGACCTCGCGTGAGGCGTCGTAGACAACATCCAAGACCTTCCGCCTTTCCTCTGGCGGCAACATACGGTTCTCGCGTATTTTCTTGTATACGTTCTCCACGTCCACAATGGCGTCGTCGACCAACGACCCGATGGCGATGGCCATGCCGCCCAGCGACATGGTGTTTATGGTCAATCCCATGTAGTGCAAAACGATGATGGATATCAACAGCGAGAGCGGCAACGCCACAAGCGAGATTACCGTCGTGCGGATATTCATCAAGAAGAGCAGCAACACTATCACAACGAAGATGCTTCCTTCAAACAAGCTTTCCTTAACGTTGTTGATGGAGCTGTCGATGAAGCGGCTCTGACGGAAGACATCGGTGGAGATGTTTACATCAGCCGGCAAGTTCTTCTGTATGTCTGCCACTATCTTGTCCAGTTTGTCCGTCAACTCAATGGTGCTGGTGTTGGGTTGCTTGGTGACGGTGACGAGCACGGCGGGTTTACCCTTCTCGGATGCTGTACCCAGCTTGGGGCTTTTGCTCCCTACCTTCACCGTGGCTACCTGCTCCAACAACACAGGTGCGCCGTCAACCCTCTTGATTACTCCCTTGGCAAGTTCCTCGGCTTTCGGGGTGGAGAGGACGCCACGGATGATATATTCGTTGTCGTATTCATACAATACGCCTCCGTTTGCGTTGCGGTTCATGCCGCGACAAACCGTCAGCACTTCGTCGAGGCTGACGCCATAGTGTTTCATGCGTGCAGGGTCGAGCAGTATCTGATACTCCTTGATATCCCCACCTATCACGGCCACCTGTGCCACGCCTCCGGTGGAAAGCAGACGCGGACGGATGGTCCAGTCGGCAATAGTCCTCAAATCCATCTGCGTCGTCGGGTGTGTGCCCTCACATACCGTATCCTTGTTGGTCAGACCAATTATCATCATCTCGCCAAGGATGGATGCCTGTGG
>CAVJCD010000002.1:0-40635 GCA_963648005.1 Tannerellaceae bacterium
GTCTCAAACACCAGTGGATTCACTTCCATGCCGGTTCGATCCCGGCTCTGGGTACTGAGAAGACGGCTGAAGGTTATTAAACTTTCGGTCGTTTTTCATTTCTTAGGGTGTCTAATTCAAGTAAGTTTAAGCAGCATGATAAAACGGAATTATTGTCTTTTATTTCTTTTATGGCTTGGTTGCCTCTCAATGACGGCTGCCAACCGATGGGCGGTTAACGAATCCGGCGGCATTACCTGGCAGGTAGACGGACAAATCCCGCACAAGGACCACATTGAGATGAGTGGGGCGAGGGTGTCAACCGTACTTCGATGGGGAGTGGATGCCGACGGAGCCTTTACGCTGAACAGAGGAATGGTGTGGCCCATGCTCCGTACGATACCGAACAACACGCACGCAAGCTTGATGCGCAAGTTCGCTTGGGATGTGACGGACATGATAGAGGTAAACGGGAATTCGCTACCCAAGGAGAAGGTGAAGACGATTTCGTTGAATGGAATGATGGTTGTTGAGAGCGAGTATACGTTCTATCAGAAAAGAAAACTCGGCTTGACGCGTATCCTCTTCCCTTCCGTTTCCAACCCTGCTTTTTGTGAGAAATATATCCTTAAGAATATAGGAGAGGGTGATATGATGGTGGAGATACCCTCATCGCGTTCGGTGATGCAGACAGATGCCAAGAACGGAGTGGATGGTTGTTATAGATTGATTTCCACTCTCAGCGGACAGACGGCTCGCCTTCTGAAGCCGGGCGAAGAACTGACCTTCAGCGTAACCATTGCCGGATACAAACAAAGCGAAAGCGAGATAACGTTTGATATCGACAAGGAGTTGCAGGCTCGTAAAGACTTGATTGCACAGTTCTGCAGCAATCTGATTCTAGATACGCCCAACCCTGTTATTAACACCCTGTTTGCTTTCTCAAAGATTCGTACCTCGGAGAGCATCTACGACACCAAGGGTGGTCCGATGCATGGCCCCGGTGGAGAATCCTATTATGCTGCCATTTGGGCAAACGACCAAGCAGAATATACCAACCCCTTCTTCCCATATTTGGGATACGAAAAAGGGAACCGCTCGGCTATGTGCTCGTTTGAGCATTTTGCCCGTTTCATGAATCCGGAATACAAGGCAATCCCCAGCTCGATTATAGCTGAGGGCATTGACATCTGGGCTGGGGCAGGTGACCGTGGCGACGCAGCGATGATTGCCTATGGCGCTTCGCGCTATGCTCTCGCAAGGGGCGATAGGGCAGAGGCTGAGAAGCTGTGGCCACTCATTGAATGGTGCCTTGAATATTGTCACCGCAATCTCAACGAGAGTGGAGTGGTGAAATCCGATACAGATGAATTGGAAGGACGTTTCCCGGCAGGTAAGGCCAATCTATGTACCTCAACATTATATTACGACGCTTTGATTTCGGCAGGTTATTTGGGAAAGGAACTGGGTAAGTCTACCGGTGTGTATGCCCGTCAGGCTGCTACAATGAGAAAGAATATTGACAAATATTTTGGTGGCATGGTTGAAGAATTCAATACTTACAAGCACTACGAGGGTAACGACGTCTTGCGTTCTTGGATTTGTATGCCTCTCACGATGGGTATTTACGACCGCAAAGAAGCAACTGCCAATGCATTGTTCTCTCCGCGCTTGTGGACCAAGAATGGATTGTTGACCCAGGCAGGAAGTAAAACGTTTTGGGACCGCTCCACACTCTATGCTCTGCGCGGCGTGTTTGCTTGCGGCGAAACGGAGAAGGCTTTAGAGCATATGAAGCTATATTCTACCGAGCGTCTGCTTGGTGAGCATGTGCCCTACGCCATTGAGGCTTGGCCGGAAGGTAGCCAGCGTCAGTTGGCAGCCGAGAGTGCCTTGTATTGCCGCATCATCACGGAAGGAATTTTCGGAATGCGTCCCATGGGAATGCGTTCGTTTGTCTTCACCCCTCGACTGCCGCAAGAATGGGACCACATGAACTTGCATCGGGTATGTGCATACGGCAATGTTTTCGATATTGAGGTGAAACGCCTCAGTGGAAAATTGCAGGTGGCTGTCATCAGTGATGGGAAAACCATTTGTAGCCGTAAAATCAAAGACGGCGAAAGTGTCAAGGTAAAATTCTAAACATCACTTCGAAGGGGCAGACCCTACGAAAAATACAGGGAAGTCGACTTTCTACCTTCGCTGAGGCTCAGCGGGACCGGAAAGTGGACTTTCCTGTCTTGAAGGAAACCCCGTGAATCAAAAATAACTAATTTTGTGGCTCTAAATCGAAAAAACGAGAAGACATTATGGAATACAATTTCAGAGAAATCGAGAAGAAATGGCACGAACGTTGGATTGCCGATGAAGTTTACAAGGTGAAGGAAAATAAGGATAAGCCCAAGTACTACGTATTGGATATGTTTCCTTACCCCTCCGGAGCCGGGTTGCATGTTGGTCATCCGCTCGGTTACATCGCCTCTGATATTTATTCCCGTTACAAACGTTTGCAGGGATTCAACGTTCTGCACCCGATGGGATACGATGCCTATGGTCTTCCGGCAGAGCAGTATGCCATTCAGACGGGGCAGCATCCCGAGGTGACGACCCGTCAGAACATTGCTCGCTATCGTGAGCAGATGGACAAGATTGGGTTTAGCTACGATTGGAGTCGCGAGCTTCGCACCTGCGACCCGGAATACTATCACTGGACGCAGTGGGCATTCATCAAGATGTTCGGTAGCTACTATTGCAATAAGGCAAAGAAGGCGTTGCCTATTGAAAATCTTGTCAAGGCATTCGAGGCAAACGGTACCGAAGGTTTGGATGTTGCCTGCAGCGAAGAACTGGAGTTTACTGCCGAAGAATGGAAGGCCAAGAGTGAGAAGGAAAAGCAAGAGATATTGTTGAATTACCGCATAGCTTATCGTGGCGAAACGATAGTGAATTGGTGCCCCGAATTGGGAACAGTGTTGGCAAACGATGAGGTTGTGAACGGCGTGTCCGTGCGTGGCGGCTTTGCAGTGGAACAAAAGATGATGCGCCAGTGGTGTTTGCGTGTGTCGGCATATGCACAGCGTTTGTTGGACGGATTGGACACAATTGACTGGACTGATTCGCTGAAAGATACACAGAGAAATTGGATTGGTCGCAGCGAAGGAGCTGAGATACGGTTTAAGGTGAAGGACAGTGATATGGAGTTTACCATCTTCACTACCCGTGCAGATACCATGTTTGGAGTAACCTTCATGGTGCTTGCTCCTGAGAGCGAGCTTGTTGCCCGGCTTGTTACCCCAGAGCAGAAGCAGGAAGTGGATGCGTATCTCGACCGCACCAAAAAACGTACGGAGCGTGAACGTATTGCCGACCGTAGTGTGACAGGTGTGTTCAGTGGCTCGTATGCCATCAATCCTTTCACGGGTGATGCAGTGCCCATTTGGATTAGCGACTATGTATTGTCTGGCTACGGTACGGGGGCTATCATGGCTGTGCCGGCACACGACAGTCGCGATTATGCCTTTGCCCGTCATTTCAATCTGCCTATCGTCCCACTTATTGAGGGCTGCGATGTGAGCGAGGAGAGTTTTGATGCCAAGGAAGGTATCGTTTGCAATTCTCCGCGACAGGGAGCAAAACCTTACTGCGGCCTCTCGTTGAATGGCTTGACAGTGAAGGAGGCCATTGCCGCCACCAAGAAGTATGTGTCGGAGCACCATCTCGGACGCGTGAAAGTAAACTACCGCCTGCGCGACGCAATCTTCAGTCGCCAACGTTATTGGGGTGAGCCGTTCCCCGTTTACTATGATGCCGACGGGCTGCCAAAGATGTTGCCCCTCGAGGCATTGCCGTTGCAACTGCCGGAAGTGGATAAGTTCTTGCCCACAGCCACGGGCGAGCCTCCTTTGGGAAATGCTACCAAGTGGGCATGGGATTCCGTCAACAACAAGGTGGTTGAAACATCTAAGATAGACCATAAGACAGTATTTCCTTTGGAGCTTTGCACGATGCCGGGTTTTGCCGGCTCTTCGGCATATTATCTGCGCTATATGGACCCACGCAACCACAAGGCTTTGGTGGATAAAGACGTGGACGAATATTGGCGCAATGTGGACCTCTATATCGGCGGTACCGAGCATGCCACCGGCCACCTTATATATAGTCGCTTTTGGAACAAGTTTCTCTATGATATGGGCATTGTATGCGAAGAAGAGCCGTTCCACAAGCTAATCAATCAGGGAATGATTCAGGGACGTTCAAACTTTGTATACCGAATAAAAGACACCAACACATTTGTGTCGCTGAACTTGAAAGACAAGTATGATGTGACTCCTATCCATGTGGATGTAAATATCGTGTCGGGCGACGTCCTAGATGTGGATGCCTTCAAGAAGTGGCGCCCGGAATACAACAATGCAGAGTTTATTCTTGAGGACGGCAAGTACGTCTGCGGATGGGCTATCGAGAAGATGTCGAAATCGATGTTCAACGTGGTTAACCCGGATATGATTGTTGAGAGATATGGTGCCGACACCTTGCGACTGTATGAAATGTTCTTGGGACCGTTGGAGCAATCCAAACCCTGGGACACAAATGGTATCGACGGTGTGCACCGTTTCCTGAAAAAACTTTGGACGCTGTTCTACGGGAATGCCGACAGTTTGCAGGTAACAGACGAGGTTCCTTCGGCTGAGGAGTTGAAGTCGCTTCACAAGTTGATAAAGAAGGTGACCTTCGACATCGAGCATTTCTCATACAACACTTCCATCAGTGCGTTCATGATTTGTGTGAACGAGCTGAGTGGTTTGAAGTGTAATAAGCGCGCTATCTTGGAGCAATTGATTGTGCTCTTAACCCCGTTTGCGCCTCATGTGTCAGAAGAGTTGTGGCACGAATGTGGTCACACCATGATGGTATGTGATGCCTCTTGGCCCAAGTACAACGAGGAATATCTGAAGGAGAACACGGTGACCTACGCCATCTCGTTCAACGGAAAGGCCCGCTTTAGCATGGAACTTCCGGCTGATATGTCGCGTGAGGAGGTTGAGAAGGCTGCTCTTGCTCACGAGAGTTCCTCCAAGTGGATTAGCGGCAAGACTCCCAAGAAGGTTATTGTTGTTCCGGGTAAGATTGTAAATATCGTCATCTGATGAAAGCAAACAAAACCGATACGATTTATGATATCATAAAGGATTATCTGGCCATCTTCTTGGGAACTCTGTTGTATGGTTTCAGTTTCAATGCCTTTATTCTATCGAACGGAATCGTCACAGGTGGTGTGAGCGGTATCTGTGCATTGATATTCTTTGCCACAGGTGGTGCAATACCGGTGTCGGTCTCATACCTTGTCATCAACGTGGGTCTGTTGTTGGTCGCGTTGAAGATTTTGGGGTCGAGGTTTCTTATAAAGACCGTCTTCGGAGTGTTCTCGCTTTCCGCCTCATTGTCGTTCTTCGAAAAGTTGCTGGAGGACAATCCTATTCTTCAGGACCAAACGTTTATGGCGATAATGATTGGTGCGCTCCTCTGTGGTGCCGGACTGGGGCTTGTATTCTCGGCGAACGGAAGTACCGGAGGTACGGATATTATCGGGGCAATCATCAACAAGTATAAGAACATCTCCATCGGACGTGCCTTGTTGTTTTGTGACTTCGTCATCATCAGTTCCTCTTATCTTCTTTTCCACAACATCGACAAGATTGTTTTCGGATTTGCCGAGATGATTGTCTGCAACTATATCCTCGATATGGTGCTGAACGGAAACCGCCAATCGGTACAGTTCCTCATCTTCTCGCAGAAATACGAGGAGATAGCCGATAGGATTATCCACGACTTGAATCGTGGGTGTACCATCTTGGATGGTACGGGAGGCTTCTCGCACAAGCCGGTGAAGGTGGTTGTCCTTTTGGCAAAGAAGTCGGAATCGATATCCATCTTCCGTTTGGTGAAAAAGATAGACAACCAAGCGTTTATTTCGCAGAGCATTGTTCGTGGTGTCTACGGAGAGGGATTCGATCAGATAAAAACATAAACCTGGGAGGTTTGAACAATTAAAAGCACTTCTATGCGTTATACATCTCGTATGGGAGTGCTTTTTATTTATCAGATAATTCACGCATCATGAAACTCGTATTTGCTACAAACAATCCCCACAAGTTGGATGAGGTACGTAAGATAACAGCCGGAAGAGCAGAGATAGTAAGCCTGGCAGACATAGGTTGCCACGACGATATCCCTGAGACGGGAGAGACATTGAAGGACAACGCCCTTCAGAAGGCGCGCTACGTTAAGGAGAAGTTCGGCTACGATTGTTTTGCCGACGATACGGGCCTTGAGGTGGAGGCTCTGAATAACGCTCCCGGAGTCTATTCTGCGCGGTATGCCAGCGTAGCGCACGATTCGGAGGCAAACATGCGGAAGCTTCTCTTGGAGATGTGCGACAAGGAAAACCGTAAGGCCCGTTTCCGCACGGTCATAGCTCTCATTCTCGATGGCAAGGAGTATCTCTTTGAGGGTATTGTTAACGGACAAATAACAAAGGAGAAACGCGGGGCTTGTGGATTCGGATACGACCCGATATTCATGCCAGACAATCATATGGAGACCTTTGCCGAGATGGGCGATGAGGCAAAGAATGCCATCAGCCACCGTGCCGAGGCTGTGAAGAAGTTGAGTGTTTTCTTATCCACATTATCAGAATAAATCATGAAAAGAACGTTGTATACTCTTATGCTCCTCTGCGTGGCTGTCTCCTACGTCGCTGCACAGAAAAGCGTGGGGCAATGGAGCAGTTATTTGGCTTACTACGAAACAACCCAGGTGGCAGAGGCGGGTAACTGTGTGTATGCCGTGGCAAACGGCTCGCTCTATAGCTATGGTAAGGAAGACAACAGCCTTGTATACTACTCAAGGCAGACGGGGCTTAGTGACGGCGACATAAGTCACATCAGCTACAATCCCAATGCGGCGAAGCTGCTTATTACCTATAGCAATGGTAACATCGATTTGTTGGACGATAGCGGCGTATATAATCTCTCTTATCTCTTGGACAATTCGGGGGTGACAGACAAGACCATCAATAGTGTCACTCTATATAATGAATATGCTTATCTCTCCACCAACTTTGGCGTCATTGTCTTGAATATGGAAAAGAGGGAGATAAAAGACACCTACAAACTTAACGACAAAGTATATTCCGTTGCCATAGACGGCGAGAACATCTACGCAGCCACATCCACCTTGGGATTGATATACGCGCCACTGAACAGTAACCTGCTCGACTACAACGTGTGGAAAACCTCCCCCTTGTCTTCGAGCGAGATTCTTAAGGGCAGCGTCTCGAGGATAGGTTTCTTTGGCCAGAACCTCTGTCTTTTGACCGATAAGGGCATATATTATAAAGGTGCCGACGGCATGGTGAAGAGCCTTTTGAAGAACAGTAGTCTGAAGGGGCTGACAATCCAAAACGGCAAGCTGATGGCCCATACCTCATCCGAACTCTACATCTATTCCTCTCTGACGGATAGAGACGTGGTGAAGGCAGGGACGGTGAACGGTGTCTCCTCCTTGAAGGGCGAGGACACATATTGGATAGCTGCGGGGACGAGCGGAATAAAGGGTGTGAAGAAGAGCAGCTCCGGCTACGAGACCATAGTGGAGAGCACGGGCGACAACACTGCCTACCCGAAACGAAACTACAACTACTACATGACAACCTATGGGAACAAACTGCTTGTTGTAGGTGGTGGGCGCTGGACAAACCGTTGGGGGCGCCCCGGCACATTCATGGAATATGAAGACGGCAAGTGGTTCAACTTCGACGAGAACACGATAAACAAGAACCCCGGTGCCAACGAGAGCAATCAGTTCAGACGTTTTTGGGACTATACGGGCGTGGTAATCGACCCGAAAGACCCCACGCGCTACTTCATCTCGTCATACGGCGAAGGTGTCGTAGAGCTTAAAGACAAGGAACCCGTGCAGCTCTATAACCATACGAACAGCGAACTGGATTATATCCTGCCCTCCAGTCCATACAACTACATACGTGTTGGCGGCATCACATTTGATGCTGATGGCAACCTGTGGATGACCAACTGTGAGGTGGAGTCCGTCCTTAAGGTCCTCAAGACCGACGGCACATGGAAGCGCTTCACGTTTAACGGCTACAAGAATGTGTCCATGGCAGACAAGATAACCATCACGTCGAACGGGTATAAGTGGATAAACAGTCCCTATGGCTCTGTGCGTGGACTCTTTGTGCTCAACGACAATGGCACCATCGACGATGAGGGCGACGACGAGTATCATTTATATAGCACCTTCTCCGACACCAACGGCAACATCGATGTCAGTGGCTACTATTGCGTGACGGAAGACAAGGAGGGGCAGGTGTGGATTGGTACCAACCGTGGACCTATCATCTGCACAAGCTATCGCGACATTAATAGCATTAAGTGCTCGCGTATCATCCGGACTAACGACGACGGTGAATCGTACTACCTCTTGGACGGCGAGCAGATAAATGCCATTGCCGTGGACGGGGGTAACCGCAAGTGGATTGCCACAAACTCATCCGGAGTGTTCCTCGTAAGCGACGACGGTATGGAAACCATTGCCAACTTCACGACAGAGAACTCGCCTCTCCCTTCCAACCAGATAAATTCTTTGGCAATAAACCAAATCACCGGTGAGGTGTTCATCGGCACGGAGAAGGGGCTTGTTTCCTACATGGGCGATGCCACCGAAGGCCGCGAGGACTATTCCAATGTATATGCCTACCCCAATCCAGTGAGACCGGAACATGGTGACAAGGTGACCATCGTTGGGCTTATGGATGAATCCAATGTCAAGATAACCGACATAAGAGGCAACATCATCTACCAAGGCAAGTCTGCCGGCGGCACGTTCTCGTGGAACTGCTGCAAAAGAGGTGGTGGGCGCGTGGCAACGGGTGTCTACCTCGTACTTTCTGCCACTCCAGAGGCCAAGGAGAGTGTTGTCACAAAAATCATGGTGGTAAAGTAGCCGGGCAGATAACATGAACATTAAAACGAAATGGCGGAAAAGAATGAATTGGGGAAAGAGGGCGAACTGATGGCGCGCGACTATTTGCTTCGCCGGGGCTATGCCATTTTGCATACAAACTGGAGGTGGCATCACTATGAGTTGGATATCGTTGCCCGCCAGGAGCAGAAACTGGTTGTCGTGGAGGTGAAGACGCGCTCTGAGGACTTCCTCCTCTCGCCCGAAGAAGCCGTCGACCAGAAGAAGATAAAACGTATAGTGGCTGCCGCGGATGCCTACATCAATCGTTTCAACATCGAAATGCCGGTGCGCTTCGACATCATCACTATTATAAAAGGAAAGGACGGGTATAAAATTGAGCATCTCGACGACGCCTTTTATGCCCCCTGTCGATAAGAGAAGAAGAATTAGTTATGAAGAAAGATGAAGATATGCCGCAGATAATCCGCCTAAGGGAGACAGCCTCCACCAACAGCTATCTCCGCGAGGCGGCAGAGAGGGAACAGCTCGCGGAGGAGAGCCTTGTTGTTGCAGAGTTTCAGACAGCCGGGAGAGGTCAGGCGGGCAACTCATGGGAGTCAGAAGGAGGGCGAAACCTCGTGTTCAGCCTCGTTCTCTATCCCCACTTTCTTCCCGTTAACCGTCAATTCCTTATTTCCCAGATAACGGCCTTGAGCGTGAAGGAGACCTTGGAGGAATACGTGGATGGTGTGACGGTAAAGTGGCCCAACGATATCTATAGACACGAGGGCAAGATATGTGGTATGCTGATTGAGAACGACCTCTCGGGCAAGGAGCTCCATCGTTCTGTGATTGGTATTGGCATAAACATCAACCAACGGGTATTTCTCTCCGATGCCCCGAACCCCGTGTCGTTGGCTCAGATAACTGACCGGGAATATGACCGTGACGAAATCCTAAGGAAGTTTCGCCAACGTTTCCACCAACGTTATACCGACCTCATCCAAGGGCACGAATCCGACATACAAAGAGACTACATGAAGGCCCTCTATCGCCGTGACGGATTTTATCCCTATAGCGACGAAGGGGGATGGTTTGAGGCACGCATCAAAGACGTGGAACCAACCGGACATCTGCTTCTTGAACTTCGCGATGGAGAACTGAGAAGATATGCCTTCAAGGAAGTGTCCTTTGTGAACAACTAACGGGCAAAAAAAATTCCCCGAACGAATTACTCGTTGGGGGAATTCTCTATTTAGCTACAAGGTTACTTAATCTCAATATTCCTCTGCAACTTGGCAGCCTCTACCGGAGCCTTCTTAGGGATGTCTACTGTCAACACTCCGTGCTCCACCTTGGCGCTGATATGTTCCTTCTCTACATCGTCAGGCAATATCAATGTCTGCTGGAACTTAGAGTAAGAAAACTCGCGACGTAGGTAGCGACCGTCTTTTTTCTCGTCCTTCTTGTCGTCTTTCTTCTCCATTGAAATGACCAGGCAATTGTCTTCGTCAATGCGAACGTTGAAATCGTCTTTAGTCATGCCCGGAGCGGCTAACTCTATCTTATAGTCTTTCTCGCTTTCAATTACATTGATGGCAGGAGCCGTAGAATTAGCTTTTTCCATCCATTCGTTATCGAAGAAATCATTGAAGACACTCGGTAACCAATTCTGACTTTTTCTCATCGGCATCATAATTAAAATCTCCTATTTTAAGTTTTACATCAAATAATCTTTTGATAATCTTTTGGACTTCGGGGTCTTTTTCTTGAACCCTTCGCTCGCCTATATACATGCAAACGGTGTGCCAGGGCGTGAAGCGTGGTTTTGGTGTCTTTTTGTCACAAATATGAGTCTTATCAGCCGTTTTTGTGACAAAATGTTTCCGTTTCATTTTATTCTGCATCCCACTTACACTACCTTTGTCCTCACTTAAACAACAGAAACTAAAACAGAACAAGAAATGGTGAAATACAAACGCATCCTTCTTAAGCTTAGTGGAGAATCACTGATGGGAGGAAAACAATACGGCATCGACGAGACTCGTTTGAACGAATACGCCATGCAGATTAAGGAAATAGCCGAGATGGGCGTGCAGATTGGGATTGTGATTGGCGGAGGCAACATTTTCCGAGGTCTTAGCGGAGCGTCTAAGGGCTTCGATAGGGTGAAGGGCGACCAGATGGGGATGTTGGCAACGGTGATAAACAGCTTGGCGCTGAGTTCTGCCCTTGCTACCAATAATGTGAAGGCAAAAGTGCTGACGGCAATACGCATGGAGCCCATTGGCGAGTTCTATAATAAGTGGCGCGCCATTGAATTCATGGAGCAGGGCTACGTTGTGATTATGTCAGGCGGCACAGGTAATCCCTTCTTTACCACCGATACCGGCTCATCCTTGCGGGGTATCGAGATTGAGGCTGACGTGATGCTTAAAGGTACCCGTGTGGATGGTATCTATACTGCCGACCCGGAGAAAGACCCCACGGCAACCAAGTTCACGGATATCACATACGATGAAATATATGCACACGGTTTGAAGGTGATGGACCTTACGGCAACCACCATGTGCAAGGAAAACAACCTCCCGATTATAGTGTTCGATATGGATACCAACGGCAATCTCAAGAAAGTTATAAACGGAGAGAACATCGGGACGTTGGTGCATAACTGATGCCTTCACCCCGACTTGCAACCTATAACAAGCCGTTGGGATATGCTGCGACTTAAGGAAAAAATCATTTACTTTGCACGTTGATAAAAATTTAATTGCAACTATGGCACAAGAAGATGTTTTCAAGAAATTAGTTTCGCATTGTAAAGAATATGGATTTGTATTCCCTTCTTCGGAGATATACGACGGACTGGGGGCAGTGTACGATTATGGACAGTATGGTGTAGAACTGAAAAACAACCTGAAGAAATATTGGTGGGACAGCATGACCTTGCTTCACGAGAATGTGGTAGGCCTCGACTCCGCCATCTTTATGCACCCAACCATTTGGAAAGCATCCGGCCACGTAGACGCGTTCAACGACCCGTTGATTGACAACAAAGACTCCAAGAAACGCTACCGCGCCGATGTGCTGATAGAAGATTATATTGCCAAGATTGACGAGAAGATACAGAAGGAAGTGGACAAGGCAGCCAAGAAGTTTGGCGAGGCATTCAACGAAGAACAGTTTCGTGTCACCAACGCCCGCGTCTTGGAGCATCAAGCAAAGCGCAATGAGATACATGCCCGCTATACCAAGGCTTTGAACGATTCCAATTTCGAAGAGCTTCGTCAGATTATTATCGACTGCGAGATAGCTTGCCCCATCTCAGGCACACGCAATTGGACGGAGGTTCGTCAGTTCAACCTGATGTTCTCCACTGAAATGGGCTCAACAGCCGATGGCACTTCCAAGATTTATCTTCGTCCGGAAACGGCTCAGGGTATATTTGTGAACTTTCTCAACGTTCAGAAGACGGGCCGCATGAAGATTCCTTTCGGTATAGCTCAGATTGGTAAAGCCTTCCGTAACGAGATTGTTGCCCGTCAGTTTATCTTCCGTATGCGTGAATTCGAACAGATGGAGATGCAGTTCTTTGTTCGTCCGGGCGAAGAGATGGAATGGTTCAAGAAGTGGAAGGCAACGCGCTTGAAGTGGCACCAGGCAATGGGGTTGGGTAATGAGAAATATCGTTACCACGACCATGAGAAGTTGGCCCACTATGCCAATGCCGCTACCGATATCGAATACGAAATGCCGTTTGGCTTCAAGGAAGTGGAGGGTATCCACAGTCGTACGGACTTCGACCTTAGTCAGCACGAGAAGTTCTCGGGCAAGAAGATTCAGTATTTCGACCCCGAGTTGAACAAGAGCTATACCCCGTATGTTATCGAGACCTCTATCGGTGTCGACCGTGTGTTCCTCAGTGTTATGGCTGGGTCTTATTGCGAGGAAACGCTTGAGAACGGAGAGACCCGTGTTGTGCTGAAGTTGCCTGCACCTTTGGCTCCTATCAAGCTTGCCGTATTGCCGTTGGTAAGAAAAGACGGACTTCCCGAGAAGGCAGAAGAGATAGTTGAGATGCTGAGGTTCGATTTCCGTTGCCAATACGACGAGAAGGATTCCATCGGTAAACGTTATCGTCGTCAGGATGCCATCGGAACGCCCTACTGTATAACCGTTGACCATGATACATTGGTAGACAACTGCGTTACTATCCGTTTCCGCGATACTATGGAGCAGGAGCGCGTAAGTATCGACAAGTTGCATGATATTATCTCCGAAAAGGTGAGCATGAAATCTTTATTAAAAAAAATAGCTGAGTAAATGAAGAAGTACCTACAAATCGCGTTGATGATTTTTTTTGTGAGCGCCGTCTTTACCTCTTGTAAGGATGACGATGATGATGATGCAGCAGCGGTAGAAGCTTATAAGTTGGAAAACGAAAAAGCTTTTGCTGCCAAGGCAAACGACCCCGATTACTTTAAGGTGGTCGTGCAGGGTTCCGGAGACTATTTTGTTTATGCCAAGAAGCTCAAAGAAGGAGATGGAGACCCCATCTACTACACCAGTCATGTGAAGACTTATTACAGAGGATGGCTGGCAACCGAGACAAGAGACAATTACTTCGACAAAAAGGAGTTTGAGGACGGTGAGCCGTTGGAGTGTGCGCTGAGTACCTCATATGCCACTACCTCCTCCGGTACTACCACCGGGGTGACTGCCGTTATAACCGGTTGGGCCATTGCTCTCCAGCATATGAGAGTGGGGGATAAATGGGAAGTATGGATTCCTCAGCAGTTGGGCTATGGCACCACTGAGCAGGACGACATCCCTGCGTACTCCACATTGGTGTTCGAAATCGAAGTGGTGGAAAGGTCTGCCATCGTTGGAGGATAACAAGCTCCCGGGATATTATAGTCTGTAAAGAAAAACAAGAGGCTGCGCCAATTCTTTTGACGCAGCCTCTTGGCTTTATATGGGAAGCCCTGACAACGGGAGGGGCTAATGCCATATTATTCTTTGGTTTTGGGGGCCTTGTTCTTGGAGGCGATGAGGGTTTTGTATTCGCGGAAGATTTGGTTCACGGTGGCGATGAAGGTGTCCACGGTGTCGCTCGCCTGAGGCGCTGAAGCCTCAGGCGAGACCTTCATAATGCGCTCATACAGCTCCGTGTTCATACCCATGTGCGCAGCATTCGTCAACGCCACTCTTTTGATGCCTCCAATTTGCTTCGTCTCTTCCATAATCGTGTTTTTATAGAGTTAATGATATCAATTTATCTCCCCAAATCGTCTCCTATTACTTCCTTCCATGGAAGGAAACATCCCCAAGGTGTCAGAAGCACTTCCTTCCATGGAAGGATTTATTCCGCAGGTGAATTTAGCGATTCATTTATACATTCCGATGGTCCTTGAGTGGGCAGTGGCGGCTTATTGTCCTTCTTAAGACATCAACTATTGGTAAAGGATTGCTCCGGCGATGCCAGCCAACACTATTGTCAGTATTGGATGGACTTTGAATTTCCAAGTAAGGATGAAGGCGGCGCCGAAGAGAAGAAAACTCTTATAGTCGATGAAGTTTTCGTGGTTTACCAACAATAAAGCGGCGGCGGCTATCAGTCCGACCGTAGCAGGGCGTATGCCGGTGAAGGCCGCAACAACGTATTTGTTGTTCTTGAACTTGGCAAAGAAATAGGAGATAACCAACACGAGGATGAACGACGGCAGGCACACGGCAAAAGTTGTAAGGCATGAGCCCAGAACAGCCATGCATGGTTGGTAGCCGGCATTGTGGATGGCAGTATAGCCAATGTAGGTCGCGCTATTGATGCCTATCGGTCCCGGCGTCATCTGCGAGATTGCCACGATGTCGGTAAACTCTTGCAGAGTAATCCATCCGTAATGGTCAACCACCTCGTCTTGTATCAGCGAGAGCATGGCGTAGCCGCCACCAAAACCGAAGATGCCAATCTTCAGATAAACGTAGAGTAACTGTAGCCAAATCATATCAGTTTCGTTTGAATTTCAAGCCATACACCAATCCTCCGGCAATGGCTGCCAAGATAATCCATACGGGAGAAACGCCTCCCTTCCAGATGAGCAACGCAGCGACGATGGGTATCAGAAGAGTGACACGGTTGAGTTTTACGGAACGAGCCGTGGTGATGCAAGGCACAGCTATCAGTGCCACAACAGCCGGACGTATCCCTTTGAATATTCTTTCTACCCATTCGTTGTCTTGCACCTGGATGAAGAACGTTGCTATTATCAGAATAATCACGAACGAAGGCAGGATTGTGCCCAAAGCGCAGACAAGACTTCCGATGCATTTCCTCAACTTATAGCCTACAAATATGGAGATGTTGACTGCGAAGATGCCCGGCAGCGATTGTGCGATGGCAAAGAGGTCGATAAAATCTTCTTTGGTCAACCAACCGCGGTCCACCACCTCCCGCTCAATCAGCGGCAGCATGGCATATCCGCCGCCTATGGTGCCCATGCCTATTTTCAAGAAAGTAATAAAGAGTGTCCAATACATATTCATCTTTTTAGTTGAGCCATGGCAATGGGTTTAGTTTTGTCTTCTCTTTCCAGAGTTGGAAATGAAGGATTGTGGCATTGCCGTTTTCCGCGTCGGAGAATATCTTGCCTATGGTTTGGCAAGTATTGACCCTATCGCCCGCCTTAACATATACTTGACTGAGGTTGCTGTATACGGTGAGATAGTTGCCATGGCGGATTATGACAGAGTTGTTGTAGCCAGGGACAACGAACACACGCGTTACTTCGCCCTTGAACACTGCCCGTGCATCGGCTCCCGGCGTTGTCTGTATGTCGATACCGCTATTGTTGGTACGCACATATTTCAACTCCTGATGTTGCTGTTCTCCGAATGTGCCTACAATGGTATATCTCCCGGCAACGGGGTAGGGCAGGCGTCCGCGATTGTCGGCAAAGTCGTTGGATAGCTTCCTCTCCTCTTTGGTCATGGCATAGCCGCCTTTGGTGTCGGCAATACGCTCCTGACGTGTGGACTTCTTGTCGGTAGTCTTTCCGCCGGTATCGGAGCTGCCTTTTGCTTCGGCTTCGGCGCGGGCAATCTCTTTGGCAATCTGTTCTTCTATCTGACGGTTCAGGGCATTTGCCTGTTGCTGCTTCTTGCGAAGCATCTCCTTCAGTTCCTTTTGCTTCTTGCCGAGCTGTTTTACCTCCGCCTTTTGGTTGCTTTCCTCGGTCTGCAGCTTTTGGCTTTCTTTCTCGCGGGTGTCGAGCAAAGCATTCTTCTCCGAGCGGGTCTTCTCGAGCTCTTTCTGCTTTTGCTTTATCTCGGTTTGCTTGTCGATGATTTCCGAAGCTTGTCGTTTCTGCCAGTCGGCATACTCCCGCAGGTAGCGCATGCGGCGCATCGACTGCGCAAAGTCGGAGGCCGAAAGGATGAAGAGCAGTTTGTCTTGCGAGCCACGGTGCCTAAACAGGCTTTGTGCTGATTTGCCGTAATTGCCACGTTTGTTGTCCAACTCCTTCTCCAATCCCGCTATCTCCTGACGGGTAACGGCTATCTGGTTGTCTATCTCGCTCACCTCCTGGCTGAGCAGGCTTATTACTTTCTTTCTCGAGAGAATCTGCTGCGAAAGCAAATTGAGGCGACTGAGCGAATTGCGGGCTGTAAGGTCTGTTTCTTTCAATAATTGGCTGGCCGTCTCAATCTCTGCCAATGCCTTCCTACGCTGTTCCTCGAGCTGTCTCACCCGAGAGGATTTCTGTCCAAAGACGGCTAAGGAGACCAACATAAATATGACAAACCATGTATATCTCATCTTATTTCATGCTATTGCTTATTGCTTTTAGAATCCGGGCAAAAGTGATACGTTGGTATTTGGTCGGAATGGAGAATTCGTAGGAGACAGGCACATCCGTTTGTATGCGGGAAAAACGCAAAGAGATGCCGGCTTGCAAGGTATTGTTCGATACGAGGCTTATGTCCATCAACTGCGGAAACACCTGCTTGTCTATCACGCGGAAGTCTGTGTAATCGCATTGCAAGGCCGATTGCTTGGAGGTGTTGGAGACATGGGTGGAAAGCAATTTCTCTTCGCCGTCGGCAAAGAAGGTATAAAGCAATCCGAGCGAATCCTCAACATAAATCTCCGTCGTAGATGCTTCTTGGTTCAATTTGAACCGCCCAAACTGCTTCTTATCGATGGATTGCTCACCCGGCAAGAAGATACGATTGGTAAACATTGCCTGTAGATTATAGAAATTGAAATCAATCGGCGTCTCGTCTTTCATGCCGGCATAACTCTCAGCCACGTAGCACTTGTTCATGCGGTCGATAACCTTTACGCTGTCCACAGTAAACTCGGCGCGAAACATCTCGATGCCCAAGAACGGCTGCACAGATAATAGGATAACGCTGTCCTTAACCATCTTTAGGTCCACACGAGAACTCACGTTGTTTTCCGCCATCTTCAGTTCAGCGTTCAATCGGGCAGTCATCGTGCCAAACCGAAATGCCCGCTCCTCCATCGATTCCAAGAACTCATTACGCGTCTTGAACTCTCCCTTAGCGGCTGTTGTCCCAACCTTCGTTGGTGACTTACATCCCGGCAGAAACAGAATCAAAAGACCTACTATTGCCAGCAGCGCATGCGTCATTGACCGGTTTCTCATTGAGCAACCTCCTCTTCTATATATTTCCCTTCGGCTATTTTGCGCTTAAGCGTTTCGCCCTCTTTACCCATCTCAAGAGCCTTCTTCCATTGCTTGAGGGCACCCTCCTTGTCTCCGGTCATGAACAAGATATCCCCGTAGTGGTCCACCAACTCGGCATTTTTGGAGGTGTCTTTCTCCAATGCGTTCTCGATATATATCTTGGCAAGGGTGTAGTTGCCTTGTACGAAGAAAATCCAGGCATAGGTGTCGAGATACGTCGCGTTGTCAGGCTCAAGCTTGATACACTGTGCGCTCATGCGCTCGGCTTTTTTCAAATCCTTCTTGTCCAGAGAGAGAAAATAAGCATAGTTGTTGAGGACAAAGATATTGTTGTCGTTATACTTCAGTGCTTCATCATACGCTTGATAGGTTTTGTCCAGTTGTTTCATCTGATAGTAGATGTCGCCAATCTGTCCATAGAAATTGGACTTTAGTTGGGGATTGTCTGCCGGGATGATGTTGATACCTGCATAATATGTATCCAAGGCCTCTTGCAACTTGTATTGTTGGTAATAGGCAACACCCAAGTAGAAGTAATATTCGGGGGCTTTTGGGAAGAGCTCCTGACATTTGGTACAGATACGAACCACTTCCTGGAGGTCTTCTGCCCCCAGTGCCATGTTCAATAATTGTTGCCAGGCCGAAGCGTTCTCCGGTTCCATTTCGGTGACAAGTTGAAACTGGAAACGGGCCTCGTCGGTCTTCTCTTGCGCAATAAGGAAACTACCATACATCTGTTTCAAGTCGGTGTCTTCGGGATGTTGCTCCAATAACGTCTCAAACAAAGCATTTGCGCTATCTGTGTCTTTCTGCGTTTGCTGTAACTTCAGTATGTAGCGGGAGAGGATTGCGATTTTTGTCTCCACATCCAATTTCTCGTTTACCAAGGCATTGCGTATCTCGGTCTCGGCTGCATCCTTATTGCCGGTTACTTCGTAGTAGTTTGCCATGGACACGATATAATAGGGATTACCCGGGTCAATCTTGTGTGCCTTGTCGTAATACGAGCGAGCCACTGTCGTATCGTTCTTCTCCATATGCAGGTCGCCGAGAATGATTTGATAGCGTGCCTCCATCGGGTATTTGGCGGCCAACTTTTCTATTTCCTGGAATGCGGCATCCGACTGCTCCAACTGGTTGTAGAGTTTGTATTTCTGCATGGAAATGGCCTCGTTCATGCCTATCGACGATTCGATGGTGTTGTAGGCATCAATGGCTTTGCCAATCTCTCCTTCCTGCGTCAGTGTCTCTGCCAAGTAGTAATTCAGTTCAACTTTCTTGGGGAAGTCTTTCACCAATTTCTCATATGTCTCGGTGGCTTCTCCATACATACCCATATTGCGACTGATTGTGGCAAGCGCCATCCGGTAGGTGAAGTTGTCGGTGCTATTCGTAACGGCTTGTTGCAGCATGGTAACAGCTTTCTCCGGTCGGTTCATCTGGATATAGAACGAAGACAGTTCGTAGAGAACGGGCGATGCGGTCGAGTCGATGGAGAGACAATAATTGAAGGCATCGAAAGCGGCATCGAATTTCCCTGAAGCTTTCAGGTTCAACCCTTCGAGGAAGAAATAATTCAGTTTCCTCTGCTTGGTTTTACTCGATGGCCCATGATGGTCGGACGATGTATATGCACCCGCCGGCTGTGGAGCCAAGACCAAATGAGTTAGAATTGACAGAAGAAAAATTCCACGAAGTAATTGCTTAAACATGGTTTGTCAGGCATTTGTTTGTTGCTATTGTTTCCCAGTATGTCCAAATCCCCCTGCTCCCCGTTCCGTTTGGTCGAGTACTTCTACGGGAGTCCAACTCACCTGAGTGTAGGAGGCAATCACCATTTGACATATACGCTCCCCGTCGTTTATTGTGAAAGGCTCGATTGAGAGATTCACCATGATGACGCCAATCTCGCCACGATAGTCCGCGTCGATTGTTCCGGGAGTGTTCAATAGTGTAATGCCATGCTTTATTGCCAATCCGCTACGTGGACGCAGTTGTGCTTCATATCCTTCGGGAAGGGCGATATACAACCCTGTTGGGATTATTTTGCGTTCCATTGGGTTCAATACCACTGGCTCTTCCAAATTTGCACGGATATCCATACCTGCCGACAACGAGGTTGCGTATGCAGGAAGGGGATGATGTGATTTGTTTATGATATTTATGTTCATTGTTGTTGTTAGTTTTAACCGGCGCAAAGGCAGAAGGTTAATCAACAAGTGTCAATCAACCCAATCTCCGTTCTCCTTTATTAACTGAACTAAACGTTCTACTGCTTCTTCTTCGGGTATGCGTCTTAATACACATTCCTTACCTTTATACAAACTGATTTGTCCGGGTCCGGCACCAACATAGCCATAGTCGGCATCTGCCATTTCGCCCAAACCGTTCACGATGCACCCCATGACACCGATTTTCAATCCTTTCAAATGAGATGTTGCCTTCTTGATGCGGGCAAGGGTCGTTTGCAAATCGTATAGCGTACGTCCGCAGCTGGGACAAGAGATATATTCCGTCTTGCTCATGCGTGAACGAGTGGCCTGTAGTATACCGAACATGTAGCTGTCTGAAACGGAGGCTTCGATTTCGCAATTATGAATCATAATGCCGTCGCCAAAACCATCAAGCAACAACGTCCCAAAATCGGCTGCTGCTTTCAACTGAAGCGACTCTTTGTCACTCTCGTGATATTCGTTGCGCAGAATTACAGGGACGTCAATCTCCTTAGTCAGCAACTTGTGGATAGCGGCACGTTGACCGCCAACGATGTTTCGATTGTTGGCACTTAAGACAACCACTGCTCTACGGTCGCGTTTTAATATTTCCATCACCCGGTCCGTTAGGTCCTCGTAGGTTAGAGCGATGAATTTCAGCGGGGCATCCGTCGATTCCATCTCGTCTATCTCTGAAGCGAGAAAATATGGATAGGTGTTCTTTTCGCCTTTCCAATAACGGGCATCTATCAATCTGCGGAGAGTATGGGGCAGGTTGTTGATATCTTTCTTTCCAACGTAGATGAAATCAGGCAAGAGAAAATCATTGATAGAAGAGTCTCCATTACTGCGGTCGGAAATGACAACGGGAGGGAAATGCCCTCCGATGCCTTCCGTCTCACAGCTGATGCGGCGTGAGGCTGTCAATGAATCATATCCCGGAGCCAAAGAGGCAACGATTGGCTCGTGCCCACAGCGTTCTTGTATGTGGTCTACCAATTTACGGGCAACAGGTATTTCTGCTTCGGGGTCTTCGCTCAAAGACACGCGAATGGTATCGCCTATACCATCAGCGAGCAATGTGCCAATTCCGACGGCGCTTTTGATGCGTCCGTCTTCGTTGTCGCCGGCTTCGGTTACACCCAAATGAAGTGGATAGTGCATGTCTTCTTTGTCCATCGTCCTTACAAGCAGACGTACGGTGCGTACCATGACGACTGTGTTGGAGGCTTTGATGGAAATAACCACGTCGTGAAAATTCTCTTCCCGGCAGATACGCAAAAACTCCATACAAGAAGCAACCATTCCATCCGGAGTGTCGCCATGCCTACTCATGATGCGGTCCGACAGCGAACCATGGTTTACCCCGATGCGTATGGCTGTATTGTGCTTTTTGCAGATGTTGAGAAAGGGCACAAAGCGGTCGCGTATTTTCTGCAACTCGGCGGTATATTCTTCGTTGGTGTATTCTAAATGATTGAACGTTTTCACCTTGTCGACATAGTTACCCGGATTGATACGAACCTTCTCCACTTCTTCAGCGGCAATATCAGCGACTCTGGGATTGAAATGTATGTCGGCAACGAGCGGTGTTGTATACCCTCTGCTGTTCAGTATCTCCCGGATCTTACCCAAGTTGCGGGCTTCGCGCTCACCCTGTGCGGTAAAGCGTACGTATTCGCAACCGACATCAATCATCCGGATAGCTTGGTCTACAGCCGCGTCGGTGTCCATGGTGGATACGTTGGTCATAGATTGGATACGTATCGGGTTTTCGCCTCCCAAAGGTGTGTTCCCTATATTACAAACCGATGATTTGCGACGGCTGTAATTAAAGAAATGATTCATTGACGTAATCAATTTGTTTTGTACTTAAAAGAAACGTGAGCCAATTCTTCGTTGGCTTTCACAATCTTTTCCTTCAAGTTTTCCTTGTAGCGGATAAGCTTCTCCTGGAGTTGTTTGTCTTCAAGGGAAAGCATTTGAACGGCAAGTATACCGGCATTCAATGCACCGTTGATACCAACAGTGGCAACCGGAATCCCCGGAGGCATCTGTACGATGGCCAACAAAGCATCCATGCCATCAAGAGTGGAATTGATAGGTACGCCAATCACGGGAATGGTTGTCATAGATGCAATCACTCCGCACAGATGGGCTGCCATACCGGCTGCCGCTATGATTACTTTGATACCGCGTTCCTTAGCATCTTTGGCAAAGCGCTCCACCTCTTCCGGTGTACGATGGGCAGACAATGCATGCATCTCAAATGGAACTTCCATTTCATCCAATAGCTTGGCTGCCTTTTCCATCACGGGTAGGTCGGAAGTGCTACCCATGATGATACTTACTATCGGCGTCATTTATTTGGCAATCATTTGTTCATATTCGGCCGCAGACAATAGCTTGTCCAATTCGGAAGGGTTGGTGATGGAAACTTTGATTATCCAACCTTTCCCGTAGGCATCTTCGTTTACAAGCTCCGGAGTGTTTTCCAACTCGGAATTTATCTCGAGTACCTCACCGCCAACAGGCATAAACAAGTCAGACACGGTTTTCACAGCCTCAACTGTTCCGAAGACTTCTTCTTGGGCAACAGTCTCTCCTTCTGTTGGAATATCCACATAAACGATTTCACCCAATTCGCTCTGGGCATAATCAGTGATGCCGACATAAGCAACATCTCCATCTACACGAATCCATTCGTGGTCTTTTGTGTACTTTAAATCAGTAGGGAAGTTCATGACTTTATTTTTTTAGATAAACAAATAGCATATTCGTAATATGCTCCAAATTTATATCTCTTTTCTGAGTCTTGCAACCGGGATGTTGAGTTGCTCTCGATATTTGGCTACTGTGCGACGGGCAATGATGTACCCTTTCTCCTTCAAGATTGATGTGAGCTCTTCGTCAGTAAGAGGTTTGCGCTTGTCCTCGTCATCAATATGCTCTTTCATGATTTTTTTTACCTCACGAGTGGAAATTTTCTCGCCGCTATTGGTCTGCATTGACTCGGAAAAGAAATATTTCAGAGGATAAATGCCGAAATTGGTTTGCACGTACTTGCTGTTGCTCACACGGGAGATGGTTGATATATCGTATCCCGTACGTTTGGCAACATCTTTCAAAATCATTGGCCGCAACGCGGTTTCGTCGCCTGTCATGAAAAAGTTATGCTGCAAGAGTATAATTGCATTCATGGTACGCTGCAAGGTTTGATGCCGTTGTTTTACGGCATCAATAAACCATTGAGCTGCATCAAGTTTCTGTTTGATAAACTGTACTGCCTCACGCATCTTTGTTGTTTGATTGGCCTTGTTGCCTGCGTAATCTTGAAACATTTCCTCATACTCGCGGCTAATGCGAAGGTCCGGAATGTTGCGGCTATTCATGTTTAGAATTAATTCGCCATTTACCTCTTCCACTATGAAATCCGGAGTAACCTGACTTGCGGTTGTCTCAATAGAACAATCTTGGCTACTACAAGGTTTGGGGTTGAGAGAGGTTATTTTGCGAATGGCCTTTTTCAGAAGACTTTCACTAATGTTGAGGTTGCGTAGAATTATATCGTAATGTTTCTTGGTGAACTCCTCGAAATAGTCGGTGAGGATACGATTTGCCAAATGGGTCTCTTCTGATGGTTCCTTACGACGGAGTTGCAGTTGCAAACATTCTTGCAAGTTGCGGGCACCGACACCGGCAGGGTCGAAGTCTTGTATGACGCCAAGGATCTTCTCTATTTCATCTTCGTTGATATCTTGCCCTGTTTGGAATGCTAAATCGTTGGAAATAGCAGATAATTCACGACGCAGATAACCATCATCATCAATGTTTCCGATGATGTATTGGGCTATTTCTTCCTTTCTCTTTGGTAGGTCATGCAGTCCGAGCTGCAGAAGTAGATATTCATTCAGTGACTGCCCTACAGAAAAAGGAATTTCCTTGCGCTCTGTCTTCTCGCTGATTTCTCTTAACTTATAGTCCGGTATATCGTCTTCGCTCGAATAGTCACCGAGGGATAGGTCTGTCCCAGCTTCGTCATCAGACACATTATCCTCGTTCTCGCCGTTAAATTCTTCAACGTTGTTTTTGCCATCCAAATCGTCTGAAGAGTCCGAGCCCTCTTCCAACGCAGGATTTTCCTCCAATTCATGTTTTATACGTTCTTCCAATTCAGTGGTAGGAAGTTCTATGAGCCGGATTAACTGGATTTGTTGCGGAGAAAGTTTTTGCTGTAATTTTTGCTGTAACCTTTGTTTCAACATACACGTTTTGTCTCTACATTTTCCGATTAGAGATTTCTAAGGGAAGCTACAAGAAAACTCCACACCTTTTGTACAGAAGAAATTCGTACCCGTTCATCCGGAGAATGTGGGTGCTCAAGGTCGGGACCGATGGAAATCATATCCATAGTGGGATAAATTTCCTGAATGATTCCGCATTCCAAACCGGCGTGCATCACTTTTATCGAGGGTTTCTTTCCGAATAAATCTTCGTATGTTTTCTGCATTACGTTCAAGATGGGCGAGTTTATATTAGGCTGCCATCCGCCGTAGGCAGAACCATATTCCACCTTTGCCCCTGCCAAAGAGAATACACTCTCGAGCGCGGAACATATCGCAGCCTTACGGCTTTCGGAAGAACTGCGTGCCAATATTTTTATGCTAATCATTCCTTCTTGCGACCGAATAGCTGCAAGGTTGGATGACGTCTCAACTGTACCGGGAAAATCGTGTAACATATCAATCACACCATTTTGGCATCCCTCCACAGCGTTAATCATGTCGTCTTGAATCTCTTCAGGAATCATAATACTGGGTAGTTCCGCCATTTCTGCCTTGAAACTTAGAGACTCCTCTATGCTGGAATACTCTGCGCGGAACATATCTTGATAGTCTGCCACCAACTCCCATAGTGCCTCAATATTGTCATCCGGGATTGTTATTATGGCAAATGCTTCGCGTGGTATGGCGTTGCGAAGAGAACCTCCATCTATGGAAGCGAGGCGCGCTCCATAGTCGCGTACTGCTTCTTTTAGGAATCGGAACATCAGTTTGTTGGCATTGGCACGTCCTAAGTGGATGTCAACTCCCGAATGGCCGCCTTTTAGTCCTGTCAGACTTAGTTTGACAGCAACATCCCCTTCGGGAATGTATGTGTCATCTTTATAGCGAAAAGAGATGTTGAGGTCCGCACCACCGGCACAGCCGACAAACAATTCGCCCTCTTCTTCCGAGTCGCAGTTAATCAGCATTGTGCCTTTCAACAGCCCGGGTTTTAAACCAAGGGCACCATCCATACCCTCTTCCTCGTCAACAGTGAAAAGAGCTTCAATAGGTCCATGTTCTATAGTCGTATCAGAAAGTACAGCCATTGCCAATGCTACACCGATGCCATTGTCTGCACCGAGGGTTGTCTCACGTGCTTTAACCCAATCGCCGTCAACGTATGCATCAATGGGGTCAGTCAGAAAATCATGATTGACGGAGGCGTTTTTCTGTGGAACCATATCCAAGTGTGATTGTAGGACGATGGTTTGGTGTCCCTCCATTCCGTGTGTTGCCGGCTTACGTATTAATACATTTCCGAGCTCGTCGCGCAAGGTTTCTAATCCCAGTCCCTTACCGAAAGCTTCCACAAAATTAGATACCGCCTTTGTATGTCCGGTCGGACGCGGAATTTGTGTAAGGTTGTAGAAACAACCCCAAACAAGTTGTGGCGCAAGATTTTTGATTTCTACTGACATAAGATTAATGTTAAATGAACATATATGATTGAAATAGATTTTCAAAACCAAACCGTCAACATCTTTTTCTATTGGTGAGCGGCAAGGCTACGATTCCAAACAAACCACAGAGCGTTGTCCATACCGTTTGCACTGTGTGAACCACCAATGCAAAAGCTGCGGCATTGTTTTCATCAACTCCAAAACACACCAATGTGGCAATCACCATGAAATGCCATGCTCCGATGCCGGCTTGTACAGGAACGGCTACCCCGATACTACTCATGGTAAAGGCAATGAGCCCTACTGCAATTCCCAAATCACGAGTAAAGTCGAAAGCGTAGAACGTTGTGTAGAAATAGCAGAAATAGCCTCCCCATATCAATAACGTCTGTAAAAAGAAACGCCATTTGTGTTTCAGCAATCCAATACTCTTCACTCCCTCCCATACATTTCGCAGCAGATCTTTCGCTTTCTGCACCGGCGTAAAGTTGCTCATGCGCTTGAAAACAAACCAAAGCAAAACTATCAGCAAAACCACACATACGTATATCCAAATCGAGTCGAACATCGACTTGAAACTATCAAGCAATATGGGGTTGCGGGCAAAAAACTCAACAAAGAAATCAAGGTTGAAGATGAAGATTAATAGAGTGATTGACCCTACCACAACAGTGTCACTAACACGGTCAACCAACAGGGTGCCAAACAATCGGGAAAAAGGGATCTTGTCATACTTGGTTATGATTCCGCAGCGCCAAATCTCTCCGACACGGGGCAGTACTATATTTACGGCATAATTCCCAAGTACGGCATAAACAAGATTGCTCATTTTGAAACGTTCTCCTATGGAAGAGACCAATAACCCCCAACGAAGTCCGCGAACCACATTGGCAAACAAGCCAAATAGCAAAGAACCCAGTATTATTTCATATCTTACTCCCTTGCGTATTACGCTCCATATCTCGCCAATATCCATGCGGCTATACAGATACCAAAGCAGTAGACAGCCAAAACCCAAGGGAAGGAATATCTTGACAAACGCTTGCAGGATACTCTTAAAATTCATTTTGCGTAGAATGCTTTAAAATTATTTGTTGTACTTTTGTACACCTGCAAAGATAAGCATTATTTTTAATACAAACTTTTGACAATTGGATGAGATTGGTCAGGCCAAAGAAATCATTGGGGCAACATTTTCTGAAGGACTTACAGATTGCTCAGCGTATAGCAGAAACGTTGTCTGGCTATCGCGGAATGCCCGTTTTAGAGGTTGGCCCGGGTATGGGTGTGCTTACCCAATATTTGCTGGAGATCGGTCACGACTTGACGGTTGTGGAATTGGATGGCGAGTCGATTGAATATCTTCAAAAGTTTTTCCCGATGCTTGATGGGTGTATTCTTGCTGATGACTTTCTCAAGTTGGATTTGGCAGCGCTTTTTTCCGATAGATTTTGTGTGATTGGAAATTACCCTTACAATATATCCAGTCAGATATTCTTCAAAGTGCTTGACTATAAAGAACAGATTCTGTGTTGCTCAGGAATGATTCAGAAGGAGGTGGCTGAGCGGATTGTTGCCGGTCCCGGTAGCAAGACGTATGGCATCTTGAGCGTTTTGCTGCAGGCGTGGTATACTGTGGAATATCTCTTTACGGTGAGTGAAATGGTGTTCGACCCGCCTCCCAAGGTGAAGAGTGCAGTTATCCGAATGGTGCGCAATGACAGGAAAGAGTTGGGGTGCAACGAGGAACTGTTTAAGACTGTGGTGAAAACCTCCTTCAATCAGCGACGCAAGACTCTCCGTAATTCGATAAAGCCCTTGTTGGGGAAAGATTGTCCGGCGTATGAGCTCCCTGTCTTTGACAAACGTCCGGAACAGCTTTCCGTGGAACAGTTTGTTGAACTAACGCGAATAGTAGACCATCATCTTAGAAATCTCTAAAGAAGAAGAGGAATGATTGAACTAACGAAAGAATATATCGAGAAGTTGAAAAGTATCATCGTTGCCAAAGATGATGCCCAGGCGCAGGCTCTGCTTAATGATTTGTATCCGGCAGATATTGCCGAGCTATTCCAGGAGTTGGATTTGCAGGAGGCAATCTATCTCTATCTGTTGATGGACGGGGATAAGGCTGCCGACGTCTTGATGGAACTTGACGAGGAAGACCGTCACAAGTTGTTGAAAGAACTTCCAAACGAACTTATCGCCAAACGTCTGGTCGACAATATGGAGACTGACGATGCAGTGGATTTGATGCGTGAGTTTGATGAGGACACCCAGGAGGAGATACTTTCTCATATCGAAGATGTGGAGCAGGCGGGCGACATTGTTGACCTGTTGAAATATGATGAGGATACGGCCGGTGGTTTGATGGGTACCGAGATGATTGTGGTCAACGAGAATTGGAGTATGCCTCAATGTATCGAAGAAATGCGTAAGCAAGCGGAAGACATGGATGAAATCTACTATGTTTACGTGATTGATGATGATGAACGATTGAAGGGCGTTCTTCCTCTGCAGCGACTGATTACCAATCCATCAGTCTCGAAGATTAAACATGTCATGAAGAAAGACCCTATTGCCGTGCGCGATAGCGATAGTATCGAAGATGTGGCAGAGACGATTGGAAAGTACGACCTTGTGGCGTTGCCAGTAGTAGACAGTATCGGGCGTTTGGTTGGTCGCATTACAATTGATGACGTAATGGATGAGGTTCGCGAACAACACGAGCGTGACTACCAATTGGCTTCCGGTATTATGCAGGATGTAGAAACTTCGGATAATGTTTTCATACAGACGGCAGCCCGCCTCCCTTGGCTTTTGATTGGTATGCTTGGCGGATTGGCCAATTCGGTTATCCTTGGAGGGTTTGAAAACAACCTAGCGGCGAACCCCAAGATGGCGCTGTTTATTCCCTTGATTGGTGGAACGGGAGGAAACGTTGGAATACAGTCGTCGGCTATTGTGGTGCAAGGCTTGGCAAACAATTCGCTGAAGCAGGAGAATATTGTTCCGCAGATATTAAAGGAAGGTCTCGTTTCGTTGATTAATGCCAGCATAATCAGTATAGTCGTATTTGTCTACAATTTCTTCATGTTGGGAGACAAGGGCATTACGGCATCCGTTTCCCTTAGTTTGTTCGCCGTCGTTATGTTCGCCAGTATTTTTGGTACACTTCTGCCCATGACGCTCAATCGTATGAAAATCGACCCTGCATTGGCAACTGGGCCATTCATTACCATCAGCAACGACATTATCGGCATGATGATATACATGTTTATTGCCTCGGCCTTGACATGAGGAAACGAGAAAGAAATGTGATTGTTTTTTAAGAGTTAAGAGGAAAACACTACTTTTGCGGTCGAGAAAACATTTTAAAAACAGATAATTCTATGATTAATTCACAAGACATCAAAAAAGGCACCTGCATTCGTTTGGATGGCAAACTTTATTTCTGTGTTGACTTTCTCCATGTGAAACCGGGAAAGGGAAACACGATTATGCGTACAACCCTGAAGGACGTAGTTAAGGGAGGGCAGATTGAACGCCGTTTCAACATCGGTGAAAAGTTGGAAGACGTACGTGTAGAACGTCGTCCGTACCAGTACACTTACGCAGAGGGAGAACACTACCATTTCATGAATCAGGAAACATTCGATGATGTAATAATAGACAAGGACTTGATTAATGGTGTGGATTTCATGGTTGAGGGACAGATTGTAGAAGTTGTTTCCGATGCCTCAACCGACACGGTTCTCTTCGCAGATATGCCAACCAAGGTGCAATTGAAGGTTACCTATACGGAACCGGGTATCAAAGGTGATACGGCTACAAACACATTGAAGCCGGCTACCGTTGAGTCTGGTGCAGAAGTGCGCGTTCCGTTGTTTATCGAAGAAGGAGAGACAATCGAAATTAATACGACAGACGGCTCATACGTAGGACGTATCCGTTAACGTGCGGTCGGGAGATGGACAACGAATTTCTCCAAATAGAAGAAGCGATTGTTGCCATGCTGAAAACAGTGTACGACCCGGAGATACCGGTCAACGTATACGACCTCGGCTTGATATATAAAGTGGACGTGGACAATGAAGGAAACGTCTGTATAGATATGTCACTGACTGCCCCGAACTGTCCTGCAGCCGATTTTATTTTGGAAGATGTCCGCATGAAGGTGGTGTCGATAGAAGGAGTGAAAAACGTGGAAGTAAACCTTGTATTCGAACCTGAGTGGAACAAAGACATGATGTCGGAAGAGGCAAAACTGGAACTCGGTTTCTTATGAATTCATTGCGGAATAAAATATTCTTTGTGTCGGACGCCCATTTGGGCGCCCGATTTCATAATGACTCGCTTGCAATTGAAAAGAAACTGGTGCGCTGGATGGACAGTGTCAAGGGCAAGGCTAAAGCAATCTATTTTTTAGGGGATATGTTCGATTATTGGTACGAATACAAATATGTCGTACCAAAAGGCTTCACGCGTTTCCTTGGCAAGATGGCTGAGTTGTCGGACAGCGGCGTGGAAATCCATATTTTTATTGGCAACCACGATGTTTGGATGTTTGATTATTTGCCCCGGGAGGTTGGCGCAGTTGTTCATCGCGATGTGTTGGAGGTTGACTTGCTTGGAAAGCGTTTCTTCCTTGGTCATGGCGACGAGGTGGATTTTCGCAGCAAGTCGTTCCGCTTTATCAGAGCATTGTTCCGCAACAAATTCTGTCAACGCTTGTACGCAGGGATACATCCCAGATGGAGTTTCGCATTTGCGTTGGGTTGGTCGCTAAACAGTAGGAAAAAGGGATTGGAATATCAGAAAAGAATCCCAACAAGCAGACGTGGTGGATACCTGATAGCCTTTGCAAAAAAATATCTGAAAACGCATCCAGATATTAATTTCTTTATTTTTGGTCACATCCATAGGATGCTTGATGTGACACTTTCCGAGACATCCCGTTTGTTGGTGACGGGCGATTGGATGAACCTGTTCTCGTATATAGTATGGGATGGGGAAAACCTCACTCTCGAAAAGTTCGAAGCGGGTTCTCCCCAATAGTTTTACTTCCCTAAGATATCCATCGTATCCGAAGCAATCATATACTCTTCGTCGGTTGGCACAACCATGATTGTGACCTTGCTGTCGGGAGCACTGATTACCATTTCTTTTCCGCGCATACCTTCGTTCTTCTGCGCATCAATCTTCATGCCCATGTATTCCATGTTTTCGCAGACGATACGGCGTGTGGACCATTGGTTCTCGCCAACGCCGCCTGTCCAAACCAGTATATCGCAACCGCCCATGGCTGCAGTGTAGGCACCGATGTATTTTTTGATGCGATAGTTGTAGACTTCCAATGCCATAGCGGAGCGTTTGTTGCCTTCGGAGATGGCTTTCTCGAGGTCTCGCATGTCGGAAGAGACTCCGGAAAGACCCATAACACCGCTTTGTTTGTTGATTAGGTTAGACAACCCCTTTGCATCCAAGTTCTCCTTGTCCATAATGAACGAGAGAGCGCCGGCATCAACGTCACCGCAGCGGGTACCCATCAACAATCCTTCAACCGGGGTGAGTCCCATGGATGTATCCACGCATTTTCCAAAGTTTATGGCAGCAATAGAACCACCGTTACCAATGTGAGCCGTAATAATTCTCTGCTTGTTGTAATCCACACCAAGAATCTCACAAGCGCGGTGCGACACATAACGATGGCTGGTTCCGTGGAAGCCATAGCGGCGCACACCATATTTTGTGTACAGTTCATAGGGTAGACCATACATGTAAGCTTTTTCGGGCATTGTCTGATGGAAGGCTGTATCGAACACACCTACTTGCGGGATATTCGGAATCAAGGCTTCCATTGCCGTAATACCTTTCAGATTTGCCGGGTTGTGCAGCGGAGCAAGGTCCGAGCATTCCACGATTTTGTCCATAACTTCTTTTGTCAGCAGCACGCTGGAGGCAAACTTCTCTCCTCCGTGCACTACGCGATGACCAACGGCATCGATTTCGCTATACGACTTGATGCAACCGTAGGTTTTGTCCGTCAAGGCACTTAGGATAAACCCTATACCATCCTGATGGTCGGGAATGTCTTTTTCAAGAACAACTTTCTCGCCGTTCGAGGCCGTGAACTTTAGGAAAGCGCCGGGCAAACCGATTTTCTCGATGCCACCCTGTGCCAACACATTGCCGGAGGTCATGTCGAACAACTTATATTTGATGGAACTGCTACCGCAGTTCAAAACCAATACTTTCATGATTCAAATTTTTATGGATTATTTCTTTGCAGCCTTCAAACCGATGGACTGATTGCAAGCAATAGCCACCATTTTATATACATCGTCTACCGAGCAACCGCGTGAGAGGTCGTTGACCGGAGCAGCCATTCCCTGAAGAATCGGTCCTACTGCTTCGGCATCACCCAGGCGTTGTACCAGTTTGTATGCAATGTTGCCTACTTCCAGAGTCGGGAATACCAATACGTTGGCTTTGCCTGCCACTTCGCTGCCCGGAGCTTTCAGCGAAGCCACCTTCTCAACCAATGCGGCATCGGCCTGCAGCTCGCCGTCTATCTTCAATTCGGGCGCCGTCTCTTTTGCCAAGCGGGTTGCTTCAACAACCTTGTCCACCATCTCGTGCGAAGCACTGCCCTTTGTGGAGAAGCTAAGCATTGCTACGTGCGGCTCCACGTCAACGAGGTTGCGTGCTGTGGCGGCAGTGGCAATGGCAATACTTGCCAGTTCGGATGCATTCGGATTAGGCATAACGGCGCAATCGGCAAATACCATGATACCATTTTTGCCGTATTCCGGTTTCTTTGTGAACATAAGGAACGCACCGGATACGCAATTCATGCCCGGAGCAGTCTTGATAATCTGCAGAGCGGGGCGAAGCACGTTACCCGTTGTGTTTTGTGCTCCCGCAATCTCGCCATCGGCATCACCCGACTTAATCATCAAGCAAGCGAGATACAAAGGGTCTTCCACCAATACGGCAGCCTTCTCCGGAGTCATTCCCTTCTTTTCGCGCAGGTGGAAAAGCAAGTCGGCGTAGTCTGCTTTCTTTACGTGGCTCTTGGGGTCTACAATAGTTGCTTGCCCGATGTGAGTTAGGTTGTGAGTGGCTGCCAAAGAGGAGATTTCTGACGGATTCCCAATCAGAATAATGTCGGCAACTTTGTCCGCCAACAGACGGTCGGCGGCTTTCAACGTTCTTTCTTCAGTTCCTTCAGGAAGAACTATGCGCTGCTTGTTAGCTTTAGCGCGTGCAATGATTTCTTGCATTAAATCCATAGTGGAAAATATTTTATGAGATTTGTAAATGCTACTTTCAAGACGCAAAAGTAGGCAAAACTGCCATACCGAGTTTGCAAAAAACCAAAAAGATTTATGGCGGAGGTTGCGCGCCCCGGAAGATTTAACAGTAGTTTACCACTTCCCGTTCGCCGGAGAGGATTTGTTGCAGGTTTTCTGCTGAGACATTGATTTCCAATTTGCCGTTTTGAGCCACGGATATCTCACCACGTTCCTCGGAGACAACGATAATCAGCGCATCTGTTTCGAACGACATTCCGAGGGCCGAACGGTGGCGAAGTCCGAGGTCTTTTGGCAGGGCAACATTTCGTGCCACGGGGAGGATGCAGCCTGCGGCGCGGATTTTTCCGCCTGCAATAATCATTGCTCCATCGTGAAGCGGACTGTTCTTAAAGAAAATGTTCTCTATCAGCCGGGCATTTACGTCGGCGTTAAACATTTCGCCTGTGTGCTCAAAGGCTGTCAAATCCACTTCTTGCTGCACGGCAATCAGAGCGCCGGTATATTTGCGTGCCATATTCATGCAAGCCAGTACAGTTGGAGCGATGAATTTCCCTTTGTCCTCGCCTTCGGCAGTCTTGCTCGAGAAGAGGTGGCTGAGAAATTTCCATCCCCGGTGAGAGCCGAGCACCATAAGGAAACGCCGGATATCGTCTTGGAACAAGATTACCAGCACAACAACGCCAACGCTTATGCATTTGTCGAGGATGGCCCCCATGAGTCGCATTTCCAGTACCTGCGAGATGAGAATCCATACGATAACAAATGAAATAATTCCGCTGAAGATGGCCATGGTGCCGGAACTCTTCATCAGTTTGTAGGTCTGATAGAGAAAATAGGCGACGAGGAGTACGTCAATCAAATCTTTTATGCCAAAGTGCATCCACATATTATTATTTGCGAATTTCGGTTACTATCTTGATGGCCTCGACGGCTGCTTTTACATCGTGAACACGGAGAAGGTCCGTACCGTTGAGCAGGGCGTAGGTGTTCAACACCGTCGTGCCGTTGAGGCTCTCCCCGGGCGTAGTGTCAAGGAGTTTATGAATCATGCTCTTTCGGGAGATGCCCACCAGGAGAGGAAGACCAAAGGAATCGAACTCCCACAGATTTTTCATCAGCTCGTAGTTCTGTCGGAGTGTCTTGCCGAACCCGAAGCCCGGGTCGATTATGATGTCGCATACCCCCATCTCGCGCAGCGTGCTCACTTTCCCGGCAAAATACTTCATAATTTCCTCCATCATGTCCCCATAGTCTGTACAGCTTTGCATTGTTTGGGGCGTTCCGCGCATGTGCATGAGAACGTATGGCACGTGGAGTTTGGCCACGGTGGTGAACATTTCCGCATCCAATTCTCCTCCGGAGATATCGTTGATGATGGCGGCTCCGTAGTCTTCCACACACCGACGTGCGATATTGGCGCGGAAGGTATCAACCGAGACTGCCACATCGGGATAATGCGCTTTCAGTATCCCAAGGGCTGTGGCAAGACGCCTCATCTCCTCTTCCTCCGACACATCCTCTGCATCGGGGCGCGAAGAGTAACCACCCACGTCTATAATTCCTGCTCCCTCCTCAATGATGGTCTCGATACGTTCCGTTATGGCTGCTTCGGACTGTTTCCGGCTGTCGTCATAGAAGGAATCGGGAGTGACATTCAAGATTCCCATCACCACGGGTGTGTGGAGCGAAAATAACGTCCCTTTTATGTTGAGCGATTTGCACATCATCCTGTTTCTTTACCCTCGGGCAAAGGTACACCATTCTTCATAGAATTACTACTTTTGCCCCCACTAACAACAAACCGTAGAACACATGGAAATATCAGAACTATACGGACTCTTTGTCCGCCATCCGCAGATAACTACCGACAGCCGCAATTGCCCTTCCGGCTCCATTTTCTTTGCCTTGAAAGGCGAACGTTTTGATGGAAACCGGTATGCGGAAGCAGCGCTCAAGGCGGGGTGCGCGTACGCCGTTGTGGATAACCCCGAGTGTGTCTCGGGGGAGCGTACCATTCTTGTTGACGATACACTGAAAACCCTCCAACAGCTTGCACACCGTCACCGCAAGATGCTCGGTATACCTGTCATTGCCATCACAGGTACAAACGGGAAGACAACTACCAAGGAACTCCTTGCCGCTGTTCTCTCCACCAAATACCGCACCCTTTATACTGAAGGAAACTTGAACAATCATATCGGTGTTCCGCTGACCTTGCTCCGTCTTACGCGTGACCATGAGATGGCCGTCGTAGAAATGGGTGCAAGCCACCCCGGAGACATTCGCGAGCTGGTGGAGATTGCATCACCCGACTATGGCATCATCACCAATGTGGGCCGTGCTCACCTGGAGGGCTTTGGCTCGTTTGAGGGCGTGGTAAAGACCAAAGGCGAACTCTATGATTATCTCCGCCACAATCGCGGTAAGATTTTTATCAACAGAGAAGACAAAACGCTGCAATCCATAGCCGGAGGGATAGAGCAGATAACCTATGGCACGGACGAGGATGAGGATTTTGCCTCGGGGCATGTTGAGAGCTGCGACCCGTTCCTTACCTTCGATTGGAAACAGCAGGGTAAGATTCACACCGTAGAAACACATCTTATAGGGGCATACAACCTGAGCAACGCTCTTGCGGCTGTTGCCGTGGGGCGCTATTTCAAGATACCGGCTGAGCGCATCAGCCGTGCCATTGCTGCTTATCAGCCCACCAACAACCGCTCGCAGCTGAAAGAGACGGAGCACAATACATTATTTATTGATGCCTACAATGCCAATCCCAGCAGCATGAAGGTTGCGATAGAGAATTTTGCTGCCACCACGGCTTCGCCCAAGGCTGTCATCCTGGGCGACATGCGCGAACTTGGCGAGGACAGCGACAAACTCCACGCTGAGGTGGTTAACATGCTGCGGGATGCTCATTTCGACCGCATACTTCTCTGCGGCGAGCATTTCCAAAGAGTAGGAGAGGGCTTCGCTACATTTGCAACGACGGACGACCTGCTCGCTTCTCTCCAAAGCCAGCCCATCATAGGTTTCCATATCCTCATCAAAGGTTCACACGGTATGGCGCTCGAAAGAGCTGTGCCTCTGCTGTAGAAAACAGTGCAAGAGGCGTGCTCCGCCGCAAAGAGTCCGAAGTAAGTCTGCAGTAAGAGAATCCGCGAAATCTTTGTCTGAGAAAAGTCTGCAGCATGAGAATCTGAAGACTCTTTAACAAAACAAATTTTGCAGCATGAGAATCCGCAGAATCTTTAACAAAAAAAAGTCTGCAGCGTCTTTGCTCCCGAGACTCTCATACTGCAGACTTTTTTTTGTATCAGATCCCATCGGGATTTGAATGAAAAAGGCATGGGGGTAGGAAAAACCGCAAACTGCGTGGGGAAACAAAATATTGGTGTAATTTTGTGGCGTTTAGTTACGAATTGAAAGAAATTTTGAAATAATAGTATCTATGGGAAACAATAAGATTATCGGAGCCAAGATTAAAAGTCTTCGCGAGTCGAAGCAACTATCCATCGAGGAGGTGGCCGAACGTTCCGGCCTCGGCAAAGAGCAGATTGAACGTATAGAGAATAACGTGGACTTTCCTTCATTGGCGCCGCTTATCAAGATAGCGCGTGTACTCGGTGTCCGTCTGGGCACTTTCCTCGACGACCAGTTGGAGCTCGGTCCGGTGATTTGCCGCGGAAAAGATTGTGGCGACAACAACAGTATAGGTTTCACCAACAACTCGATGGCAAACCGCAAGCATATGACCTATCATTCTCTCTCGCAAGACAAGTCCGGCAGACATATGGAGCCGTTCCTCATCGAGGTAGCGCCGTCGGAAGAGGGTTCAAGCTTTGCACTCTCCACTCACGAGGGCGAGGAATTTATCTATGTGTTGGCAGGTGTGGTTGAGATAAATTACGGAAAGAACACCTACATCCTGGAGGCGGGCGACAGCATCTATTACGATTCTATCGTTGCCCACCATGTGCATGCAGCAGAGGGCAGCACTGCCAAAATCCTCGGAGTTGTTTATACCCCATACTAAACCGTTCGAGACTTATGGAGCTACAATTACAAAACAAAACCTTGGGGCAGTGGCTGGAGCATTGGGCAGAGCTTACGCCCGACAAGGAGTATATAGTTTATTCCGACAGAGACCTGCGCTTCACTTGGAAAGAGTTCAACGAACGCGTAGACAGGATGGCGAAGGGAATGCTCTCTATCGGTGTTGAGCATGGCACACACGTGGGGATATGGGCAACGAATGTGCCCGACTGGCTGACCTTTCTCTACGCGGCAGCCAAAATCGGAGCCGTTGCCGTTACAGTGAACACCAACTACAAGCAAAACGAACTGGAGTTTTTGGTCGAGAATGCCGACATACATACAATGTGTATCACCGACGGTGTGTTCGACGGAAGCTACGTTGATATGATGTATACCATGCTTCCCGAGTTGAAGGAATCGCAGCGTGGCTATATGAACAGCAAACGTTTCCCGCGGCTCAAGAATGTGGTTTACATCGGCCAGGAGAAATACCGCGGAATGTATAACACGCCGGAGCTTCTCCTCTTGGGCGAGAACGTGAGCGACGAATGCCTGGAGGATGCCAAAAAGAAGGTCAGTTGTCACGACGTTGTAAACATGCAATACACCTCCGGCACAACCGGATTCCCCAAGGGGGTCATGCTGACACATTATAATATTGCCAACAACGGGTTGCTGACCGGCGAGCACATGAAATTTACTGCCGACGACAAGCTTTGTTGCTGTGTGCCTCTTTTCCACTGCTTCGGCGTGGTGTTGGCATCCATGAACGTGTTGACGCACGGCTGTACGCAGGTGATGGTAGAGAAGTTCGACCCGTTGGTTGTGCTGGCATCGGTACACAAGGAGCGTTGTACGGCTCTCTATGGTGTGCCTACAATGTTCATCGCCGAGCTGAATCATCCGATGTTCTCTATGTTCGACCTAACCTCACTCCGCACCGGCATCATGGCAGGTTCGCTTTGCCCCATTGAGTTGATGCGTCAGGTGGAAGAGAAAATGTATATGAAGATAACCAGTGTGTATGGCCTCACGGAGACATCTCCCGGTATGACCCATTCGCGCATCGACGACCCGGAGGAAGCTCGCTACACCACTGTTGGTCGCGATTACGAGTTCACCGAAGTGCGTGTGATAGACCCTGAGACAGGCGAGGAATGTCCCGTTGGCGTACAGGGTGAGATGTGTAACCGTGGCTACAACACGATGAAGGGCTACTACAACAATCCCGAAGCCACAGCCGAAGTGCTCGATAGAAACGGATTCCTCCATAGCGGCGACCTCGGTGTGAAAGACGAGAACGGATACTATCGCATCACCGGACGTATCAAGGATATGATTATCCGCGGAGGCGAGAATGTCTATCCTCGCGAGATAGAAGAGTTTCTTTATCACCTGGAAGGAGTGAAAGATGTGCAGGTGGCAGCCGTGCCGTCGAAGAAATACGGCGAGGAAGTGGGCGCTTTCATTGTCTTGCATGAAGGAGTGAAGATGACGGAAGAGGAGGTAAAAGACTTCTGCCGCGGCAAGATTGCCCGCCACAAGATTCCGAAATACATTTTCTTTGTCGACACCTTCCCGATGACCGGCAGCGGAAAGATTCAGAAGTTCAAACTGAAAGACCTAAGCCTTAAACTGCTCGCCGAGCAGGGCATCACACCGGTATAATCCTCTTGGGGCAAGAAATAAAAAAGCGACATCGCAACTTTTCTCTGCGGTGTCGCTTTTTTTGATTGACTATGATAAGAGGGATTATATCTTCTTTTCGATAACAGCCTGCACTACGTTCAGCACGTAGTCACCCAGTTTCTCCGATTCCCCGACGAGGTCCATATAATATACGCCGTCCTGGTATTGATATTTCTTTGCGTTGATATCTTCCATATTTCGGTTCTTCAACTGGTTGCGGTAGTTGTTAATCTCGTTTTCGAGGTTGTAGGACTGGTTGATGTCGTCGTGCATCACTTCCTGAAGCTTGAGAATATCGTTCATTCTTGTCAGTGCCTTATCCAAGAGGGCAAACATCTGGTCGATATTGTGGTTTTGCTCATCGGTAAACGTCGACTTGCCATCGTTGCGACGGCGTATGCCGCGTGCCAGATTGTTGCACGAATCGGCAATGCTCTCTATCTCCGTAACGGCGCGGAGCATGATGCGAATCTCTTCTTTACTCTCCGAACTCAGTCGACCCTCGGAAACGAGTGTGAGGTAGTTGGCTATCTCCACCTCCATGCGGTCGCTTATGTTCTCGTATTTCTCAACGCGGTTGTATATCTTCAGGAAGTTGTCTTCGTCTTTTTCGTATAACAGATTCTTGACCATGCCGAACATGCGCTGCGTACGTTCGCCAAACACGGCAATCTCCTTCTTTGCCTGCATCAGCGACAGTTCGGAAGTGGAAAGCATGCCCGAGGGAATGTATTTCAACTGGAACTCTTCTTCGTCGTTCACATTCTTGGGCTTGATTATTGCCGAGCAAACGTAGACATAGAATTTGACGAACCAAATCATGATACACACGTTCGTGATGTTGAAGGTGGTATGAAACAACGACAGGCCATACGACACGGAAACCTGCAAAGTCAACAGCTGCTGCTGGAGAGCCTGAAGGTGCGGGTCTGTGAGTGCCGCGCCGGAGGTTATCAGCGATATCGTTTCCGCATCGAGCGTGCTTAGAAAATGCTCCATCGCAGTTGGGTCGCCCGGACCGTAGTTGGTTACAATCCACGATACCATATTGGTAAACGGATAGAAGAGCACCATTACCCAGCATACACCGAACACGTTGAACATAAGGTGGGCAATTGCTGCACGGCGGGCAGATACGTTAGCCGATATGGCAGCGAGGTTTGCCGTGATGGTTGTTCCGATGTTTTCTCCCAATATCATTGCGGCAGCCATCTCGAAAGGAATCCATCCCTGGGTACACATTATGAGTGTTATTGCAACGGTGGCACTCGACGACTGGACGATGATGGTAAGAACTGTTCCCAAAGCCAAAAATATAAGGAGGGAAGCGTAGCCCATCGAGGTGTAGTTCTGAAGGAAGGAAAGAATCTCGGGGTTGCTTTGCAGGTCGGGCACCGACGACTTCAGATAAGACAATCCCATGAACAAAAAGGCAAAACCCATCAGGAACTCACCGAGCGATTTCCTTTTGCTCTTGCCGGAGAATATCAGCGGGATGCAGAATGCGATGATTGGAAGAGAGAAGGCGCTGATGTCTACCTTGAACCCAAAGATGGAGATAATCCATGCCGTGACGGTTGTGCCGACGTTGGCACCCATAATAACACTTATACTCTGTGTAAGGGTCAGGAGGCCGGCGTTGACAAAGCTGACGACCATCACTGTGGTGGCACTTGAAGATTGTATGAGTGCTGTTATAAGGAGACCGGTAAGTACGCCGGTGAAACGATTGGTTGTCATTACCGAGAGGATGCTGCGGAGCTTGTCTCCGGCAATCTTTTGCAACCCCTCACTCATCACTTTCATTCCGTATAGGAACATTCCCAATGCTCCTATAAGCGTAAGAAAATCAAAAAAAGAGTAGTCCATTTTGTGAATTATGCGGAAAAAAACAATGTCAGGAAGTACATCTGATTAAATATTCCTAACTTTAGGCAACAAAACTACAAATAATAACTGAATAACTG
>CAVJCD010000003.1:0-34738 GCA_963648005.1 Tannerellaceae bacterium
GACGATGGTATGTGTATGGTCGGCTACAACGAGAAAACGCAAGAGACGTATATAAAATTCATATACCTGCCAAGCGTGGACGCAGAGAATAACAACGATGCAACCTACAAGGCATTGGAAAGCGGCCAAGTGTATAAGCATAACGGCTACCTAAAAATCAAATAATATACATAAATTATTGCAATTCTAATAAATGCGTAAAGACATAGAATTACATATAAAAACTTACGATACGCCCATTGAAGCACAGAACAGATTTAAGCTACGTGACTTTCGATGGACAACAAACACGTCAGGGCTGTCACGCTATTTATATGGCGAGATTGATATTCCCAGTACGATAACTGAAGCCTCTATAAGAAGCAATGGCTTTTATTTTGATATGCCATATACGCCATACTACAAGGAGATTATGGTAAGAATAAGGCGTGTGTACGGGGACAATAACTACACTTATGTAAGAAATCTGGACACAGGAAGCGATTGGTTTGTTGTAAAATCTAGGCTATATGGAGCCAACGAGCTTGAAAACGTATACGCATCTAAATTGGTGTTAATCTCAGATAATGCGTACTACGGAAGAATAGGAGACGATTGTATTGAATTGTATTCGGCAAGTCAAAGTGACTTTAATATAGTATCTGCTGACAGGCAAAACGCTAATTGTTTGCTGAGCTGTAATATGTCAAACAATTATCGTTATCCTTTGACAGGCGTAGGGCTTGTTCTATGGGTAAATTCAAGTCACGTGGGATCTGGAGAATTAGCAACCAAAATACAAACTGAATTTGCAAACGATGGTGTCACGGTTAGAAATGCGGCTTATGATTATGAGACGCAATCAATAACCCAGCTCGATATAGACACGTCTAATACGGATTAGAATGGCAACATATACAGTACAACCCAATCAGAATATATTTGACATATCTCTTCAATTATATGGCACAGTTGAGGGGATATTCGATTTGCTTATAACGAACAAATGGCTCAACATGAATACAGATTTGGCTACAGGGCAGGAACTGGAGTATCATGAGGACTTTGTTATAAACGAGTCTATAGTGTCTAACTTAGCAAGCGATAACGTGGTTCCCTCCAATGGGGAGAGGCATGTCTATTACAAACGCCCATCGGCCCCTCTGCTTGTTATATGTGATATTGATGCAGATGCACCATTGACTAGCTTTGTGATAGGTGGCGAAGGAGAAATGCTAGTGGATTGGGGAGACAACAGCGAACTTGAAAACGTCCAGCTTTCCCATACTACAAAAACCATAACCCATTACTTTGATAATACGGTAGAGAAGCGTCGGCTAAAATTCTATGGTGACCCCTCCAGTATGAAATTGACATATTGGGATACAACAGAATTAGGAGGTGTGCTAATCGTTTTACAGCCTATTGTGGTAGACGAATATGTAAGTCACTCAAACGGTTGCGATTTGACCGGCCTATTCTTGTTTGAAGGCACATATCGTGTAGATTTGCTGAAATGCGATATAGATAATTTGCTTCCCATAGGCAACATGGAATTGCAAGAATTGAATCTTAGCAAGGTTCGTTTTGCTGACGTTAGCGTAATAGACAAATATCTGGAATATATAGTAGCGAATTACGGAACCCGTAGAGGATGTACGGTATATCTTGACACGAAGCCTTCAGCTGCTGGAATTGCTGCTATCAACGCAATCTTAGGAGAGGAAGAGTGGAACACCCCAATTCCTTGGAAATTTATAATTAACGATGAAACCTATACATATTCAGCATAATGTCGAGAACTTTAAGTGAAATATATACTTTAACAAAAGAAACGCGCGATACGTACTTGGAGCTTACAGAATTTAGTAATAGCTCCAAGATGTCTGTGCTTGATGCTTTTACATGGGTCGTTTCTGCTTGTGTTTGGGCACACGAAAACATAATGGATGTGTTCAAAGTGGATCTGGCGGCAGAACTGAACAATCGAATTAATGGCACTCCAGCTTATTACGCCAACGCATTACTCAAATATCAATCTGGTGACGAGCTTGTGATGAGCGAAGACGGTACAAGCTTTTCGTATGCCACAACGGATGAAAGTAAGCGTGTTATTACTAAAGTTTCTTATTCAGAGATAGCTGAAGAGAACTTTAATGACAAAACATTGTTGCTGAAAATAGCAAAGGGAGAGCCCGGCAATTATGCTCGTATTGATGATGATGAATTACTGAAGATAAGAGCGTACCTAAATAATTTATTGTTTGCCGGTCAGCATGCTTATGTTGCTAGTCGTACAGGAGATGTGCTTGTACCTAAAGTAACCGTATATTATGATGGGCAGGTGGAAGAAAGTGATGTCTTTGCCAACATCAAAACAGCGCTCAATAATTTCATTGCCAACATTAGTTTTGATGGGGCCGTATATAGTAATGGTATAATAGATGCCATTCAATCGGCAGAACATGTTACAGATGTCCAGATAGAAAGCGACGCAACGGATGAGCAGGGGATATTCATTGCCCAGTATGACGATGATAACAATATAATTTTAGACAATAGCGGCTCAAAATTGCAAAGGATTGGAAGATATTTCATTCCTAACAGTGGTTATATAAAAGAAAGTACAGGCTCTGGATTGGAAGCCGACATCCCAGATTGGTCACAGTCAATAATTCTTAAACTGGAAGATAAGGAATGAGGTACTCAATTAATTTTGATAAGCTCGTAAACAGGCTCGTTCCGTATTATATGGGTGGGCGAAAGCTAATATTGTACTTACAGGCTATTATTAAGCCGATGCAAGATATTAACGATGATTTTGTGCCATATACGCAAGAAACGTTGATAGAAGCTTCCATGACATCCCAGATATTTAAGTTTGAATGGTATTTGAACAGGAAATTGAAAAAATATTTTGTGGATAGTAGCAAAAAAATATCAATTAGTAACGGAAGCCATTTGGGGGTACCGATATATTACGGCAATGCTTCTATTCCTCTTTCAGACCATATTCTGATGTATTACGATAAAGAGAGTGTAAACAGCTTGGAACTGCGCTATCAGCGCGAAAAGACCGTCATAAATAGTACAAGCTTTATCGTTTATAGCCCTCAAATCAATACTCAACTGATAACACTTGAGCAATATGATAAAATGCTAAAAGGTTATATTGATAAATATAGAATCTCGAATAAAACATATATAATTTCTTATACGGACAATGAAGGAGTTTAACGCCCAAACCGGAGGCCGCTATGTGTACGTAGATGATGTGCTAAATTTGCAGGAACTTGCGCTTGCGTTTAGTCATATATTTGACGACTGTGATAATTTCATCGTTAGCGGCTGTGAGGTCACAGAAACCACAATAAAAGCTGGGTACGTATATTTGAACGGCAAGATACGCCATTTCTCAGGCGCAACAGGAATTACCGCATGGCCTCAGTATTTGTATGAAAACAATACGATAGAGGATATAAATTATGCAAGTGGTGGCGCTAAAACAGGCAGAAGCATATATGGAGTTGCAGCAGCTAGTTCAATACCCGCAACAACGGATGCAATAACCGGCAAAACCCCAGTAGCAATAACCGTGTCTCAAAGCGGCGGTATGCAAATGAAGGACGCTTTCTTTGGTAAATATGCTTTGATACTTAATCCGGCAACGCTTTCTCAGGTCCTTAATGGAGCCCTGAAAATAAATGGCACATTGGAAGTAACGGGTAATATACGCAGCCTTCAGAACAAGCTTTCTATCATTGGCAATCAAGGTAATTTTGATGCTTGGTTTAATACTGAAGCGCTTACCTTGCAAACCAAGTACAATGTTAGTGGCAATTCATACGCACTGTCTATGGAAGATAAAAGCGGTATAAAGGCGTATGTTAACAATAATCTTATTGTAAGTGTAACAGAAGGTGGCGTGACTCTGCCGGGCACCATACAATCGTCAGCCGGTGTATTTGGCGGTATTGGCGTTAAAAATGGCATCTATAATTATTCAGATGGCTCTGACAATGGAACGCTTAATATCAACATGGTCGGTTACGCTGGCGGTTCTGATTTTTATCGGAACACCATAATCGGCAATGGTAAAGGTGCGGCTATAGTTACAATTAATGGTAAAAACAAAGATATAGCTATTGACGGAGCTGTAACGATAACTTCAGCCACAGATAGCCTTACAATACTTGCAGACAAAGCAAAGGACGATACAAGTATTCATAGGACAATTACATGGAAAGACAAAGACAAAACAGCTATGTCTTGCATAGGCTATGCCAATGCAGACGATTCTATATTCCGAATTAGCAATACTTTGGCTGGTGTGGGTATTTACGGCGCAGACAGTAGCTTTGTAGATCTAGGGCCTGCAATTAAAGAAAATGGACAATTGCTAACGGATAAATATGTGCTTCGTAGCGATTTTGACAATACCATATCCACTCTTGCTACAACCGCCAATACATACACCAAAGAGCAATCAGATAGCCGTTTTTCTCAGCTTTCTAAGGGTTTCGCTGATTATGTTTCGATTGGAGGTGTTGCAAAAGACACTTTGTGTCAACAGATAGGGGCGGCTACCATAAACGATTTGGCCAAGTACGCATCATTGGCTAATTGTTTGTCTGACATGGCAACAGACGATACCCAGAAAGCACAAATACGAAATAATCTGGATGTATATAGCAAGTCTGAAGCGCAAGGCAAGATATATGATGGTGGTTGGGCTCAGATAGGTTGCGGTTATGGCGATGTATATGCTCGACAGATAGGTCCAATTGTAATAGTACATGGTATTTTACGCGAAATCCCAGATGTTAACACTGTTTTGTTCTATATCCCTAACAATATGCCTGTACCTGATATGACTGTAAACGAGGCAATTCAACAAGGTACTACGCTTATTATCGATTACGGTAAAAGAGACTGTCGTGTGCGTGACAAAATGCAGTTTGCCGCAAAAACCACGTGGGCTCCGTTTAATATGTTTTATATAGCACAATGAGAATTTTTAACAACCCAAAAGACCGCAAAGGCCTTGAAAACAATGAGCGAAAGGTACATGAAATCGCTCCAGTAATAAACGAAACAAAAACACAACATGACCGAGTGGAATCCGAATCTACCGGAAGTGCCGTTACCGAAGCAGAACAAACTGCCGAAGAAGCGCAAACGACCTCCAAAAAAACGTGGAAGAAAAAGGCTGATACGACCGTTTGAATCTATCGGGCTAGGGCGTAGCCTTATGCTGCATGCACCAATGGAATACGACATGATAATGGCTGCAACCGGCGGTGAACCCCCTGAGCCCGATTTGATAGAGCATATCAGCTATTCTTCCATTAACCCATATTTCCAGTCTTCCGTGTTTAGACGGTTGCTTATCGCATATCGCAAAAATGGATGTACGCAAGAAAATCCGTCTAAGCCTCCAACGCCCGAAATGATAAAACGAGCAATGCAAAGAAGACGGCGACAGATATATGGCCTTTAGAAATTTGCACCCAGATTAAAAAAACTTGGGTGCAAATTTTATTTATTTGAAAATTTATTGTAACTTTGCAATCACTTTCAAATTGAAACACATCATCTTCCCTAGTTTAATTCTATAAATCCTTCTATTTATGAATGATTTACAAGTGTCCGTCAAAAAGCTGACGGATGAAGAATTGATGCGTGAAGCATGCGAATCCACTTTCTTGGGTAAAAGTAAAGCCTCTTTATTGGATTTGTACAAGGCAGAGCATTCTCCAGTACGAACTCAGATGTTCTGGATAACGCTCAAAAACGTAAAACTTTTTATTAGCACTCATTTGCTACGACATCACGTAGGTTCGGTTCCCTTCCAGCTTACTTGTAGAGATGACCGAAAGGGCGGCAATCCCGGAATGATCCAAAAATGCCAAGAAATCACAGCTAAGCTACGTGCTATCAATGGTCAACTGAGTCCGGGAACAATTACGCATGCTGCACAGGATTGCGCAGAAGAGATTGAATGGCTTGCAGAAAACGCCGACCGCAACACAAAGGTCAACCTGTCGCTTCTTGTTAATGCCCAATCGCTTATTGACATGGCAAAGTTGCGTCTGTGTAGTTGCGCACATGCTGAAACAAGAGAGGTCTTTAACCGTATCAAACAAGAAATCGCAAAAGTTGACCCATCATTAGCTTCTGTGATGGTGCGCAAATGCGTATATCGTGGCGGTCTCTGTGGTGAAATGCGTTGCTGTGGGTTCAACAATTCTCCAGCTTTTCAAATTGAATTAACCGACTATTTGTCAAATTTTAGCGAGAAACAGCGCGGTACAACGGAGTCTCATGTGAAAGATTCACAAGAGCATGAAAATTAAGAAAAGGGACGGCAGAATTGTGCCGTTCGACAAAACCTTTATTGAAACCGCCATTAAAAAGGCGTGTCTTGAAGTTGGCGCGGACGAGTGTCCGGTCGCTCAGATTGCTGAGAATGTAGCCAACAAGTGTTATGATGGCATTGACGTTGAAGCCATTCAGGATTTTGTAGAAGAAGAACTGATTGCAGCAGGAGCGGCAAAAGTAGCAAAAGCTTATATCTTGTATCGCAACGAGCGCAACAAGGCACGCTTACGATATACAGATGCGGTAATTAGCAGTGTTATCAATGCTGAGCGCAACGATGTTACACGCGAAAACGCAAACTCCGATTCGAATACTCCAGCTGGCATGATGATGAAATTTGCTAGTGAAAGAGGGCGTGAATATGCAGATATGCACTTGATTAACGATGAAGCGGAAATGGCAATTAGAGACAATCTGTTGCATGTTCACGACAAAGATTATATGCCAAGCAAGAGCCTGACTTGTGTGCAGCACCCAATAGATAAGCTATTGTCTGACGGTTTCAAGGCTGGGCATGGAGAAAGTCGCTCCGCTAAAAGGATTGAGACCGCATCTATTTTGAGTTGTATAAGCATGGAAACAATTCAAAATGAGATGCACGGTGGACAAGCTATCCCAGCATTTGATTTTTATCTTGCCCCTTTTGTTCGCAAAACATACATTGAAGAGGTTAAAAAAATTGAAGAACTCTTGAATGCGGATTATCACCAGTTGTATGATTGGCCAATAGAGGATTATATAGCAACTACTTTGGATAACGATATGGCTGGCGAGGCTCGCATTTGTCAGCAAGCCATTAACCAAACCGTAGAAAGAGTGCATCAATCTATGGAAGCTTTTGTCCATAACATGAATACAATACACTCTCGCGGCGGCAACCAAGTAGTCTTCAGCTCTATCAATTATGGCACAGACACAAGCGCAGAAGGTCGTTGCGTAATACGTGAGCTTCTCAATACGACATATCGTGGTGTGGGTAATGGCTCAACGGCAATATTTCCTATTCAGATATGGAAGCTGAAGGCTGGAGTAAGCAAGCATCCTGGAGACCCCAATTATGATCTCTTTGAGCTTGCTTGTAAGGTGACAACCAAGCGATTCTTTCCAAATTTCTTGAACTTGGACGCACCATTCAACACAAACGACAAGTGGAGAGCGGACGATCCAGAACGATATAAGTACGAAGTTGCAACTATGGGCTGTCGTACAAGAGTTTTTGAAAACCGCTTTGGAGAAAGCACTTCAATCGGTCGAGGAAACCTTTCGTTCTCAACAATCAACCTCCCAGGTCTCGCTCTTAGCGTAATGAACGAGCCTAACCAAGAAAAGCGTGTAACAGCGTTCTTTGACAAATTAAAAGACATGGTTTGGATAACAGGCCGTCAACTTTATGACCGCTATAAATTCCAGTGTACCGCAATGGCTAAGCAATTCCCTCTGCTTATGTCTGGAATGTGGGTAGGCTCTGAGAATTTGAAGCCTGAAGATGAGGTTCGCCCAGTATTAAAGCATGGAACGCTTGGAGTCGGTTTCATTGGTCTTGCAGAATGTCTTATAGCTTTGACTGGCAAGCATCATGGTGAGTCAGACGAGGCTCAGAAGCTTGGTTTGAAGATTGTTGCCTTTATGTATGATGAAGCCAAGAAGCTATCCGACCATTACGACCTGAACTACTCTATACTCGCCACTCCAGCTGAGGGTCTGTCCGGCAAATTTACCAAGAAAGACAAGAAAAAGTATGGCGTTGTTAAGGGGGTAACCGACAAAGATTACTACACAAATTCAAACCATGTTCCAGTATACTATCATTGTAGCGCCGAACATAAAGCCAAGATAGAGGCTCCATACCATGATTTGACTCGCGGTGGACATATCTTCTACGTTGAAATAGACGGCGACGCGACACATAACGTTCAGGCCGTTATGGATATTGTAGCGCTGATGGATAAGTACAATGTAGGCTATGGTAGTATCAACCATAATCGCAACCGTTGTTTGGATTGTGGTTATGAAGATGCAACCAAAGACCTAAAGACTTGTCCTCACTGTGGTAGCACCAAAATTGACCAACTCCAGCGTATCACAGGTTATCTCGTAGGAACAACTGACCGATGGAACTCTGGAAAACTTGCAGAACTTAAAGACCGTGTAACTCATGACCGATAAAACAATCTCAGTTGCAAAAATAGTATGCTCGACCTCAGTAGATGGGGTCGGGCTTCGTAACTCGCTCTATGTGGCCGGATGTCCAATTCGATGCGAAGGATGTCATAATTCCCAGTTTTGGGAAATCTCCAGCGGCACAGAGCGTACTGTAGAAGATGTTTACGCAGAATTATGCCAAGATAGTTGTAATATATCAATCTTAGGCGGCGAACCTCTGATGCAATATGATGCAATATTGGAGCTATGCAAGATGATAAAGGAGCGCACATCTAAAACAATTTGGCTTTGGTCCGGTTACACCTTAGAATACATTCAAGACCATTGGTCAGAACTGCTTATGTATGTAAATGTGCTGGTAGATGGGCCGTTTGTAAAGTCGCTTGCAGAGCCCAATCTTCAATGGCGCGGAAGCACTAATCAAAGGGTTGTAAATGTTGCGAGTGTGATACAATAAACTAACAGTATGCAATAAAAAAAGATGCAACGTAAAGAGTATTAAGCGGTTAAGAATTTGCCTGTAAATTTATTGAATTTTTAACAGATTAAAATTTGGTAGAATAAAAAAATATGCTTAACTTTGCATCCGAAACATAAATCTTTATGTAAGTATGATAAGAGCAAAGGGCATAGTCGAAGTCCATGAAGGCTGTGCTGACACAGATGAGCTATTGGATTCTGTGGACTTGCTTCCAAACGGCGAGTATGGTTACTTACTCTTTGACAAGCAAAAGAATCGCTCACTACCTCAGTTGAAGTTTCTATTCGGTTATCTTCTCAAAACTCTAAGTGAAGAGCTTGAAGGACACCCCGGACCAGAAGCCCTATACAGATACTTTGAAGAGTTGTATGCTCCGCTTCGTACCTGTAAAATTCCAGGAGAGTCAGGTGTTTATGAATACTTTGACCTCAAAAATGAACCAGCAGCTGAGATGGATACCGTAATCGAAAGGATTATCCGTCATGCCAAGAATGAGTGGGGAATAGACCTGTTATCCAGAGACCTTCTGAAAGCCTCTGAAGCTCAAGAAGCTTACGCAGGAGCCTACGCTGATACTTGGAAAAATCTTTCAAGAAAAATTTAACTATTTTCTCTCCATGACGGAACAAGAAAAAGAAATTAAGGCTATGTCGGCCTTAGACATCTTCGCTTCTACTCAGGAAACATTTGAAGAAGCAAAGAAGAAAAGCAGTGAAGAAAGCAGTAATCGTGTCAACTATTTCCGCTTCAAAGATGACGGAACCTACACTGTACGTATCCTCCCATTGGCTCCAGTTATTGACGCAGATGGCAATGTTCTCCCAATGGAGCGCAAGGGCTATGAGTATCCGCTGCGCACCCTTATGCTAAAGATTGCCAGCACAACTACAGACAAGCAGGGCAAGCCAAAGATTACCTATGTCAGCGTATGCAACGCTAAGCACACGTTTAAGGACAAACTCAACGCAGACCTTATTGACACCTACCTGAGCCGTGCATGCGAAAAGTATGCCGACGATGAAGCCCTATGCAAGAAGCTTCGTGATACAAGCTATAATGGCGGTCTTCGTTGGGACTACAAGCGTTGCATGTATGCCATAGATAACGACAACACGTCAGAGGGTATTAAGATCCTTCAGCTTTCATTCGCTCAGTACAAGGATTTGGAAGAGCGCAAGCTTAATATCTGGAATAAGCTCAACAAGAACGGCAAGAACGTACCATGCCCTATTTCTTCTATTCAGAACGCTTATCCTGTCGAAATCGTGCGCAAGACAGAAAACAAGAAGCCGTCTTATTCATTCAATATTGACACACTCTCAGGCCAGCAGCCATTGAACGAGGAGGATTGTCAGAAGCTTCTTGATATGCCACGTCTTCCAGAGACGCTTTATCGTTATACACGTTTCCACCTAGAGGCGACAATCGCTTTTCTCAATCAGGTTGATGAGCAGTACGATATTGACGTAATGAACGACGAAACAGTTAAGAATTGTATTGAGCAGATTAAGTGCCTCCTCCCAGCAGACGACCAGTCACATTTCTCAATGGACCGCAAAAGTTCAGATAGTGATTCTGAAGCAGGCAACGCCGTGGTTACTATTGATTCTTTGTGGGATCTTTATGACCATATTGAGGAAGAGGGTCTTGATGACAGGTCAGAGGAAGGCCAAGAGCTTCGTACATCCATTAAGGAATATATTGAAGCAAACGAATTGGATATTCGCATCAGCCACACCAAGTCCAACCTCGATCTCCTTGAAGCTATTGAGGGAGCCTTTAATGAGGAAAAGGAAGAGCCTGTTTCAGAGTCCAAGCCTGTTGCTAAAGTAGTAGAAGAGCCAGAGGAGAAAGAAAACGACGATGAACCGGCAGCTCCAGCAATAGATGAAGATGAGCCAGAAGAGGCTCCTTCAAGAGAGCGTGAACGTAACGATGACACTAATGAACCGGCAGCGCGTCCATCAAGACGCTCAGCTCGCCCGCAGCGTCGCCGTTAATCAACAATATTCTAAAAAGCGCACGTCATTAAATTGGCGTGCGCTTGCATTCAAAACCTAAGACAATATATGAGTAAGAAACAACCATTCGCATTGTTGATTAACGATATTCATGTTAGCAAGGACAATATTGCCGAATTTCAGAAAAACTGGGAGGAAGCTGTGTTTATATGCGTACAGCAGGGCATTGACCGAATTGTTATTGGGGGTGATTTATGGCTATCACGTAGCGCTCAGACATTATCGACTATGTTGGCTGTTAGGTGGGCTCTAAAATTGACAGCCAACAAAAATATCGTTGTTGTTATCGCAGAAGGCAATCATGACCTTGTTGATCAAGAATCTTTGGAGGGCTATAGTCATGTGTTCTCAGAATATCCCAATGTAGAAATTGTAGATGATTATGCGATTTACGAGATGCTTGACGGAGATAAGGTTACAGATTTTTTCGTGATGAGCTACTTTCCAGAGAACGGTTCTTTTATCAGACGATACGAGGAGATGGTAAAAGAAATTGTAGAAGATCGCAAATCCATTCTTTACATTCATCAGGGCATAAGAGGTGGCTTGGCTACAGCAAGCGATGACGAGCTTCCGGCAGACATGTTCAAACAGTTTAACAGCGTTCTTGTTGGGCATTATCACAATCGAAAGGTCATTGAAGGTACCAACATTGAATATATTGGAGCTTCTCGTCAGCACAATTTTGGCGAAGATGAAGAAAAGGGATACACTATTCTTTACATGGATGGCTCTTGCGAGTTTATTAAGAATAAAGCCAATATCCGCTATAGGGTTATTGACGTTGATGTAAACAATATTGACGACAACCTTCTTTATGACCTTCAACTTAACAAAGATGACGGCAAATACAAAACAAAACTCCGAATCGCCTGTCAATCAAGTCAAGCTTCGTCTATAGACAAACAAAAGCTTGTGGAATGCGGCGCAACGAAAATTGAATTGATAACAGAACAAACACAGGTTCATCTTGCAGAGGGGCAGGATTTGTCAAAGAAGTACGACAAGAGCGGCATCAAGCAAGAATACGCTAACTTTTGTTCCGATAAAGCAATAAGCAATGTGGAATTAGGTCTAACATACCTCGATAAAATCTCGAATCATGTGGCAATTAACTAAACTTGAAGCAACAAATATCTGCGCATTCGAGCATCTGGAATACCAACCTATACAGAACCAAGCGACATTGGTTTTTGGTAATAATCTGGACAACGATTCCCAGAACTCTAATGGCTCCGGTAAGTCTGCTCTTATTGAAGCATTGGCAATCGGCATCTTAGGCGAGCCGTTGCGCAAGGTTAACGCAGACGAAATTATTAACGACCGCTTCGATGAAGCAACGGTATCCATCATATTGTTTGATGATATGGCTGATATGAGCATGGTTGTTAACCGAAAGCTCTCTCGCAAAAACCCACAGGACATTCAAATCACGCTGGGTGATGAGAACATCAAGCAATCTTCAGTCGCTGATTATAACAGGTACGTGTTAGAGCAAATTGGACTTAACAAGGATGATATTCTTCACAATTTTATCCTGACTGCGCGTAAATACCAGTCCTTTCTTTCCAGCTCTGACAAAGATAAGAAGGAAATTATCAATCGCTTCAGCAACGGCATTATGGTTGATGAGTCTATAGAAGCCCTACGTGCAGACATAGAACCAATACAACAATCATTACAGGAAGCTGAGAGCGAGGTTGCAAGATGTAACGGTCGTATATCTGCCTTAGCCGAAGAAATTGAAAACTATATCGAAAATGAATCGGCAAGAAAAGTAACCACCCAGTCTCGTATAGCTAATATTCAGGCTTCCATATCTGACAAACGGGCAGAGATACGTGAATGGAAAAAGCAACAGGGCGATACAGAGCTTTTACTTGAATCTCTTGACAATATTGACGCTGACATGCAGACGTTAGAGAAATCTGACGACGATATTGTCGGTGCGTACAAAAAGATAAATAGTTGCTTTGTGCAAGCCAAGCTACCAACTATCTCTGATTATCAAGCTAAAATCGAAAATAGTCAAAAGCAATGTGAAAGATTAGCAGAGGAAATAACAGGACTGAATAACGAAGTTCAGAACTTATCTGAGAAATCCAAAGCCCTTGAAAATGGGTTACTAGCTATAGAAAAAAGTAACCAAAAAGAGTTCGACAATTTAGATAAGCGCTCCCAGGAAATCCATAACGAGATAGTAAAGCTACGCGATTTGGTGACTCAGCTTAGAGAGCAAGATATAGACCTATCCAAGAAGCGCAATACGGTCAACCAAGCCATCGCAACGATGGAAAAGCAGCTGGCAGGCGTAATTGAATGTCCTAAATGTCATTACGAGTTCACATTGGCAGGCGATATAGATGTCTGTGAAGCACGCAAAAAACTCACTCAACATAAAGCCGAATTAGAAGAAATTGAAGTTAGCATACGTGACATCAACGAAAAATGCGCCCAGCGTATTGAAGAAGGCAAAGCTAAAAGAGATGAGCAGACAAAGATAGATGATACAAAACAAGCTTTGGCCTTAGCTTACAATGAAGCAAACAGAAAGGTAATCAATACGCAGTCAGCCTTTCTCTCTTTAAGCAATGATTTGAGCGCTGTAAAGAGCAAACTTAAATCAGCTCAAAAAGAAATTGCCGACATGCGTAAAGAAATGTTCGATGAGGTGTTTGATGTTATTGACGATGCAATCAAGAGGAACGAACAAGACATAAACAGGGCAGACAGGAGCATTCAAATGGCTCAGGCTTCTATTGAAACTTTTGAGGAACAAATAAAACAGCTTCAGGCGCCCTCTCAGAACAATGGCCTTGAACACATGAAGGAGAGTAAAGCCAAATATGAAAAAGACCTTGAGAAAGCAGAAGCTAATAAAAAAGAAATTGCAGCAAAGTTGGATGCGTTAAAGGTTCAGGAAGCAACATTTGCGGAATTTAAGACGTATTTGGCTAACACAAAGATAAACGCAATTTCCCAGATTACAAATGACTTTCTGGAAGCCATAGGTAGCGATATACGAGTTAATCTTTCAGGCTACACTATTCTAAAATCCGGAAAGATACGAGATAAAATTTCCGTTTCCCTTATACGTGACGGAATTGATTGCGGTTCATTTGATAAGTTTAGCGCAGGTGAAAAATGCCGCGTAGAACTTGCCAGTGTGCTTGCATTACACAAATTGAGCAACGTAAACTGTGAAGAAGGCAAGGGACTTAATCTTTTGGTAATCGATGAAATACTTGATTGCACAGATGAAATAGGCCTGGCCAATGTGTTCAAAGCTTTGAACGATACACAGGTTACTGCACTAGTGGTAAGTCACGGCAATATAGCCGAAAACTACCCGAATCGTCTTGTGGTAACAAAACAAAATGGGGTATCTACAATTAATGGAGTTACAAAGCAATGAAAAACCACTAACTAAAGAGGAAGTTGCTGCCCTCGACATCGCAACGCATACAGGCTACTTTTGCTTAGCAGAAGGCGGTACTTGGAATTTTACTGAGTCCATGCGGCGAAACAACAACAAGCAGCACAAAGCGTTTAGAGATACGCTTATTGATTTTATCCAGCGCAACGGTATTAGACAAATCGTTGCTGAAGATGTAAGCGTAAACAATCATTTCACAGACACGCGTAAACTTTCAGAGTTTCGTGGTATTCTATTTGAGGTCTGTGATACTTTAGACTTACCGGAGCCGGTCTTTTTGAATCCGAAGACAATCAAAAAGTTCGCTACTGGGGACGGCAACGCAGACAAAGCAAAAATGATGAAGTTCTGCAAGCTCCGTTGGCAAATTGATCCAATAGACGACAATCATTCAGATGCCGTTCATATCTTTTTTTGTTACGTTAAGCGCTTCAATTTATAAGGATGAGTAACGATAATATACGTAATCTTGTAGTTGACAAGCATGTAATAAAAAAGCATGAAACAAAATTGAATACCTTGCTTTCTACGTTCTTTAGATTTCTTTCAAAGAAACCTAAGCCAACAGACGAGGAGGTACGAACCGAATTTCAGCGCAGGGAAATAGAATGGAAGACATATTGCCTCCAGAATAAACTCGACATTCGGACATCTTTGATGTTTAACGCCAAAGTGTCTTACGAATGGGAACAGAGGTTCAGCAAGGGCAATATACCGACAAAGAATTAGATCCTGAAGTTGCGGCAAGAAGGAATAAATTGTTCCAGCAGTACATATCTCCATTCTACAATATGATATACAAGTTGTGCATAAAATACAGCTATAACTCATCCAATGTAGAAGAGAATTATACTGAGGTGTTGGTGAATTTTTTTAGACGAATTGAAACCTACGACCCAAATCGTCCTATTCGTACATGGATACATATATGCACAAAGCGTCACGTATTCGCTTTAGAACGCAAAAGGAAAAACCATGATATACCAACATGCGACGATAATAGCGTTGAGATATTTGGGGATGACGATATATGTGACGAGGAAGGGGCTGGAGGCAATATAATGGGAGTCGAAAATTATCGTGAAATGTATAATGACGATATTCTTTCGGTTCTTGATGAATTAAAGCCAATGCACCGCAACGCTCTTATCCTACAGGAGGCTGGATATAGTCTAAAAGAAATAGCTGAAATAGAACACCAGAATGGTAATCTAAAATCCAAAAATATTGAAACGATAAAAAGTCGTCTGTTTTTTGCCAGACAATATCTGAAAAAACGCTTAACAAGAGATGGTGATAGAATATCTGATAAAGCAAACTATGAAGGTATTTACCCGGATTGCTATTAATCTCATTAATCCAAGCTTCCGCTTTTCAAACGGAGGCGCCACCATCCGTACAATAACGCAAGCCCTGGAGGGACTTGAACGCAAATGCGGAGGTCTCTCCAGGGAACGCATAGTTGACTACTGTGTGTCGTCAGCTTATATATTCAAAGATAGAGGGACAGAGTGGAAAATAAATCAAGTATTCGGACCTAAATCAATTCAGAGATTTGATTCCGATAAAGGGCGAAGATATTATGAAGACAGGTGGTTGGCAAGTGCTAATATTACACGTGCAGACCTTATGTCTTTGATAGAAGATAGAAGCCAACACCCGCAGGCAAAGTACATATATTTGCCAATGGAAGAGTCAACAAAACGACGGCTCCTGAACCACGAAGCAGGCTTTCTGATATGTCAATCATCAACGCTTGGCTGGTCCCCAGAATCTGAATGTTGTTCTAAATGCAAGTTCACTGAGGAATGCAAAATTGAAACAAATAGAAAATTCCCAGAAATCTATAGATTGCGATTAGAAAATGGCGTCAAATAAAAACATCTGTGTCTTGTCTGAAGAGTTCTTGATGGACTTGTTCAGGACGTGCATGGATAATAGCTATATACTTTCCCTTGTCTACACCCACCTCAAATCAGAACATCTTCCGGACAGAGACTCAATCGCTCTTTTTGAAGCCATCAAAAAATATTATGGTGAGTTCAAAAAAGTTCCTCCATTCTCAGCTATACGCGAAGCAGTCAGCAATAGTAAAAGCGCCATTCAGCTGCTTAACGACATCTACGAAAGCACAGATGGAATAGAAACGCAAGACTGTGTATCGCTTTTGGAAGAATATCTCAGACGCGTATCATTTCAAAAGTCATATAAAGTTGCAGGAGAAATCTATAACAAGCGCGGCTATATGGAAGCTCTGCAAGTACTGGAAGAATACGTCAATTGGAGCCGGGCCTTTTCGTTGAGAGATGCAGAATACACCGACATACTTTCTACGTTTGAGAGCCGCTTCTTGAAGAACCGCGAAAAGACCAATGCCCAAGAGACCAATAGAGCCATTACAAGGTTCTATATTGACGAGCTTGATGTTCGTAATGGTGGTCGTGATTTACGTACCCAGTTAACTTGTATTCTGGCATCAACAGGTGTGGGTAAAACACATGCTGCGCGTTGGATTGGACGCAACGCTTGTTTAGACGGATTCAACGTCCTTCATATCCAGCTGGAAGGCAGTAAGGAGGAGGTTGAAAACGCTTATTCCGCATCCCTTGTTCAAACTAGCACCTTTAGATATGAGCATGGCACCATACGTAACGCTGACTTAGACCGCATGCTTCAGGAAATAGCAAGCGTCTCCGGACACTTATATGTTCGGGCTTATCCAAAATTCAATTCACATGTATCAACGCTTCAAATCAAAGAAGCTATCGCAGAGTTTAAGGAGCGTTACAACATGAAGCCTGATATTATCATCATCGACTCTATGGATTTGTTGACCGACGCTTCAGGGCGCAAATACGGAGAAAATGGGGAACGACATAGACGAATTGCTGTTGCGAATGATTTGAAGGACCTCGCCGGTGACGAAAACGTGTGGATGGTTGTAACGTATCAATCTACTATCGAAAATCAAGACTGGCTGAATGATGAAAAGAACGTACTTTCGGAGTATAATACCGCAGAAGCAAAAGGTCTTTCCAGACCGCTAACACACCTTATAACCCTTAACCAATCAGCTAACGAGAGACGCGAACATACGATGAGAATTAATGTGGCAAAGAGCCGTTTCTTTGAACGTGGCGAGGTATTTAAGATTGCCACCGACTACGATAACGAAACCTTCTATGACCGCGCAAGAACAATGAATATCAATAAGGTCAAATAACATGGCATACATAGATAAAGAAGAAAAGGAATTTCTCATACGCGAGCTTACAAGCGAATTGCATGCGAAATTAGATGGCGGTCGCAAGAACCTGATAGTGCCGACTTGCCCTTATTGTGGTAAAAGCGGAGGTAAGTTTGGTATCTTTGTAGGCAAAGAAACAGAGAAAAAAAAGTTGTTCATGTCGCATTGCTTTTCCTGCGGTCACACAACTAGAAACGTAAACCAACTATTAGATGATATAGGCAGACCTGACCTAAAGATTACAGAAACCGTAAGCTTTGAGCCTGTTAAGATTCCTGAGTTTTTTAAGGTCGAAGAAGAGGAAATTGACGATGAATTACAAATCGTTGAAATGCCAGAAAGCTGGAAGAGATGCTATAAAAACCGATACCTAAAATCACGTGGCTTCCTTCTTGATGATTATGAATATTTCCCAGTTGGAACTACAAGAGGGCTTAATTGGAAATTCGATGATTACGTAATATTCCCGATTATAGATAATGGTGATATTGTAGGCTATGTTTCCAGACATACATGGAGCAAAGAAGCAATTGACAATTATAATGCAACAGCCAAACGCAACGGCAAATATCAAATTCGCCGTTACAACAATAGTTTAGACAACGACTTTGTTAAGCTGCTTTATAATTACGATGCAGTAATCGAGGATGAAACAGACACAGTAATTATAGTTGAAGGCATTTTTGATGCAATAGCCCTTACAAGAAAACTTGAGCTTTACGATAATCATCAAGTAGCGGTTTGCTCCACCTTTGGAAAGAAAATATCAGATGCACAAATATACAAGCTTCAGAGCAAAGGAGTCAGAAATGTCGTTATAGGATACGATGCCGACGCAAATGAGGCAATAAACAAAGCAGCAGAACAATTGAATGAATACTTTGATGTAATGATAGCAAGAGTAGAAGGCGACGGAAAAGATTTTGACGAAGCTGATTTTTGGGACATTTTCGATGTATTCGCATATAACCTTAAAACCCCAATCGAATTTAAGCTAAACACACTCGATGAAAAAATCTAAACGTATAGAAGGGCTTTATGAATGGTTGGAAACCAACAAAATTCAATATTCAATTTTGGATGAGGATGTGGTTGAAATTCCTGAGTTTGGCAAGATGTTTTTTCAGGATACGGAGAAATCCACTTACAACTCAATCTTCCGCAAGGACAAAGATGGTGAGTTTGTTTTTAACAGCATGGAAGACCCAGAGGTCCTGATGAACGAGAACATTAATTACATAGTTTTCAAATTCGGCAATAATTATTATTACACCAATCTGAAAAAAGACTTTGCCCTCAATATCCTGAAATACGTAGGCAAGCACACCGAAATCCAGAACAAGACAGAATATGTAAATCTTGGAGTACATACGCCATTTGAGCTGCTGAATGGTAGCTTTATGCCAAACGAGTGGGTTAAGAAAGCCAAATACTTGGGTCATCAAGCAATTGGCATTTGCGACACGAACACGATGGCTGCATGCTTCACGCTACAGAAAGAATGCGAAGCTGCCGGGCTCACTCCAGTATTCGGATATTCAATGACGGTTGAAGATGAAGATGAGAAATTTGGTTGCAAAGTGTACGTCCAAACACAAAAAGGCTACCGGAACCTGTTGCGTATACAAAAAGCTATTATGGTTGATAACGTAGCTAACAAAACCATCAGCTTGGACGAGCTAACACGTCGTGGAGAGGGTAACGTGCTTGTCATGGATAAGTATACTCCTCAATACATGAAACGCCGTCAAACCACGCTACAAACGCTAATTGAGGCATTTGATAAAGTCTATTATCAAGTTGACCTGTCAGAATACAAAGCCGAACGTATAGACATTAAAGTTCTGGAGGCCACGAAGCTATATTTTGATGAGCTGTACAATGACAATAAATATCCACGTCCAGTATTGATAAGCGATTGCTATTACCTGGACAAAGACGACGCTAAGAACAAAATTATTCTTAACAAGGTCGCGGAAGGAGCTGCTCATGAACAGAGCAATGACCAATATTTCAAGGATACGGATGAACAATTTGCGATGTTTCAACAAACCTTTAGCGATAACTGGAATATAGAAGCGTTGTTTGAAGAGTGTTGTGGTAACGCGATAGAAATCGCAAATGGGTCAAAAGCACGAATGGACGTTACCCGTAACTACATGCCTAAGTACGACATGACCCCAGAGGAAAAAGAAAAGTATGGCACTGTTCACAATATGTTCAACCAATTGTTGGAAGAAGGCTTGCAAAAACTTGCGCCAAAAGACCAAATAGAGCAATACCGTAAGCAGATGGAGTATGAAAAGTACATTATCGAAAGTACTGACAATGTAGACTACCTACTTGTACAATACGACACATGTAACTGGGCGAGAAAAAACAATATTCTTGTTGGTTGTGGCCGTGGTTCCGCAGCGGGCTCTTTGCTTCTATATCTTCTAGGCATTACTCTTATCGACCCTATTAAATACGGCCTTATTTTTGAACGCTTTTTGCTTCCTGAACGTGCCGGGCTTTACCCAACTGACACAACCATTATAGGAGAAGATGTAGAGTCAAATGATTATATACAAATTACGCTGGAAGGTGGCAAAATTTTGAATATAGATAAAGATGCAGAGCTGATAATCAAGCGACGGGGACAAGAAGAATCTATCAGAGTGTATGCCGACGAACTCCAAGAAAACGATGATATTCTATTTGACAACAAAGACCAATTATTTACATTAAACGAGCTGTAATATGACATTAACTAACGAAATGAATCAAGCTTTCCGGCTTATTGAAGAAACAAAAGAAAACCTCTATATAACCGGCAAGGCAGGAACTGGTAAAACAACGCTATTAAAGTACATTGTAAAAAACACCCACAAGCGTATCGTAGTCGCAGCTTCTACCGGTATAGCTGCCATTAATGCAGGAGGCACAACGCTACATAGCCTGTTTAATATACCGCTTGCCGTTCAAAACCCAAATGACCAGCTAAAGGGTCGTTTTTACCCAGACAAGGTTGCGCTCTACCAAAGAATTGACACGCTTATCATCGACGAGATTAGCATGGTACGCCCAGACACCATAGATTATATCGACCGCAAGCTTCGTTTGTATCGTATGAGTGACGAACCATTCGGAGGTATACAGGTAGTCATGTTCGGCGACCTTTATCAGCTGCCACCAGTTCTTAAAAAAGACGAAAAGGATATTCTACTTATGTTCTATCGTGGTGTTTATTTCTTTTATGCCCACGTGTTTCTTAAACATGGCTTCAGGGTAATCGAGTTAAACACAGTCTTTCGCCAATCCGATAGTCGTTTTGTAGAGATCCTTAACCACATCCGAAATTATAAAATGACGGCAAGGGATATTGAGGATTTGGATGTATTGCGAGATCGTCGCGAAAGCCGCAATTTTAGCAATGAACATATCCACATTTGCGCGTTTAAGAAAGACGTTCAAAAGATAAATTCAGAGCTCCTAGGACAACCAACCTTTCAGTCTGATGCAATTTACGCCGGTGATTTCCCCCAAAGTTCTGCTCCTTGCGACAATACGCTATCGCTTAGAATAGGCGCCAGAGTTATGATGACCACCAATGACCCAAATCACTTGTTTTACAATGGCTCGCTGGGCGTGGTTACAAGCATAGAGCCGGGAGCCATAGGGGTTCATCTTGACACTGGAGGCGATATAAAAGCTACGTTGTACGAATGGAAAGCCAAAGAATACAAAGTAGAGGGAGAGAAAATAGAAACCGTAGATAAAGGTAGCTGCATTCAATACCCTCTTACTCTGGCATGGGCTATTACAATACACAAAAGCCAAGGTCTGACATTCGATAAAGTATCAATCCATGCCAACAATATTTTCGCTTCAGGGCAGCTTTATGTGGCTCTTAGCCGATGCCGGTCAATGGAAGGCATTATAACGGAGTCGTTCATCAATAACAAGCATATCATCCCAGACAAAGAACTCATAGCGTTTGAACAGGCTTACCAAACACATGGCAACATTTTCAATCGTGACACCTATCGTTCAATGAAAATAAAATGAAAATAGCAACTATTAAACATATTACCACAAGCAACCCAGTAAACGTGCTGGATTGCTTCGTGGGTGACGGCTACCTCAAAGGAGCGCATGGTTCGCTTCCAGACGTAGACCAAGATTATGAAAGCACCAAGCGTCAGCAGGTCAAAGAATATTATGAACGCCGTTATAACCATGATGGCAAGCAACGTGTATTCTCAGCTGGAACCTATACAACGCTGAAGGTTAAGGCTGCTATAAAAGATGTGGCGCGTACAATGCGTATTAGCCCATCACTCGTCAATTACCTGACTGCTATCTTTGAAGACGATAAATGTGACTATACAGGCATATTCAGGTTGGCGGCAGAGAACAAGAAAGTAGCGAAATTTATTCATGATTACCCAGCATTGTTTGAAGATATACGCACGCTCATGTTTCAGCCACGTTCAAGTTCTGTACATGCTTCAGCCTTACTTGTTACTCCTGACACAATGGACGGAGAAGATATGGAATGTTTTGATTTCGTACCAATCAAAAAGGTAGACGATATATTGGTGTCGGAAGACGATGGTTATTCTTTGGATGAACTGGGATTGCTTAAAAACGACTGCTTGGCAACCAAAGAGCTTTCCAAACTACATGAAACATTTGACCTTGTAAACAAACACTATGGAGCAAATTTAACATTGGAAGGCATCGTAAAAAGCAATCTGGATGACCCACATGTATACGAATTGCTAAGGCATGGCTACACACAAAACGTCTTCCAGTTTGCATCGAAAGGCATTACCAAGTTCCTTATCGAAATGAAGCCCGAATGTATCAAAGACCTTATCGCAGCCAACGCGCTTTATCGTCCGGCAACGCTGGAAAACGGAGCGGTAGAAGCTTATGTAAACTGCAAAAGCGGATATGTGGCACCAACATATTTGTGGGGAACCTATAATGCGTTAAAAGATACTTACGGACAAATGATTTATCAAGAGCAAATGGTACAAATTGCCCGTGAGGTTGGCGGTCTTTCATTGGGTGACGGTGTAAAATTAGTCAAGTTTATATCCAAGAAAAAGGTTGACAAAATCCGTTTGTTCGAGGGCAAGTTCAAAGAAGGAGCTCGCTTGAAGGGGTGTCCGGAAGAAGAGCTAGTTCGCATTTGGGAGATGATTGAAGCTGGCGGTTCTTATCTGTTCAATGCAAGTCACGCTACCGCTTATGCCGTTACAAGTTACGTTGGAGCTTACCTAAAAGCCAATTTCCCAACAGCGTTCTATACCGTAGCTTTGCAATGGGCAGACGACAAGGAGCTGATACCATTGATGTCTGAGATGGAAGCCTGTAGTCGGGCCAAGGTCGTAGCTCCAGATATTAACCATAGCGAAGACTCGTTCTACACGGACTATGAAACGGATTCAATCTTTTGGTCGCTGTCGCGCATTAAAATGGTTGGTTCAAAAGCCGTAGACTGGATAATCGAAGAACGTACAAAGCATGGTGAGTTCACCAGTATCATCAATTTTATCCACCGGGTTTTCAAATACAAACTGAAGAAGTATCAATATTGGGATGACCCCGACAACGAGGAAGAAGCTACGAGATGCCCAGTTAATGCCCGTCACGTTCTTAACTTGATATTGGCCGGCTGCTTTGACAAAGTAGAGCATGCAGATTCTGTAGTAGAGCGATATGCTATAGTTGAGAAAGCAGCGCAGGAACTTGGCTTTGAGATCAAAGAAAAAGATTTCCCCTCTGACTTGGTTTCAAAACACTATTTCTGGAGCCAGCAACAAATAAAGGTTTCAGGTCTTGGTGCAATAGATTACAAGCGTATATACGACCAATCTGAAATTAAAAGTAGCATAAAGGGACGTGCTTCATACGCCACTCTAAAAGATACCTTGTCTCAGGATAAAGACGGAAAGCGAATTGCTATATGTGCTACTGTGGCCGAAATCGAAGAGAAGAAATTTACTAGCAAGAGAACCGGCAACATCGAAACTTTCTGTAAGGTGACGCTTCAGCAAAACAATGATATAGCAGAATTGGTGCTTTGGCCGGAAGAGTATTATGATATTCGCGACAAGATACAAGCCGCCAAGAACAAAATGATAGCATGTATGACAAGCGTTAGATGGAGTGAATACGCAAAACAGAACAACCTTCAAATGACAAAACATAAACTAATAGAAATAATATGAAACCAGTAATTATCTGTATCGTCGGGGCCTCTGGAAGTGGTAAAACATTGGCTTCTTTAACTATCCAAGAACAATTCGGCTGGAAGGCCATTACATCGTACACAACACGTCCAATGCGTAAAGGAGAGTATAATGGCTTAGACCATTGGTTTGTATCCTCAGATTTGGTTCCCAGTAAAGAGCGTATGTGTGCCTATACCAAGTTCAACAACTATAAATATTGGGCCACATGGGACCAATTTAGCGAAACGACACCCAACCTGTACGTTATTGATGAGAAAGGTCTGATAGATTTGCAGAGTAAAGAGACCACGCCATTCTCATTTCAGCTATTCACTATCAAAATCAAACGTGAGGATCTAAGCTCAATCGACAAAGAACGTGTTGATAGGGACAAAGAACGAGAGCAGATTCCAGATGAATTTTACGATTATATCGTTTACAACAACGACACACTGGAAGCATTCAGAGCCAACCTTTACTTAGTAGGTCAATGTATTAAACAACAGATAGAAGATTATGGCAGCACCGCAGGAAGATAAAACAATTTTAGTTGCTTTTACACTAGATTTTGAAACAGGCGACTTGAAATGTCAAACAAGCGCATGTACTCAGATTTCGATACACGCTACCCGGCTTGACACCTTTGAAAAGTTAGGGAGCTATACAAGCTACATATATCCATACGACCAGAAGCCAATTGAAGGAGTTGGCAAAAAGCGCAAGGTATTGAAGAGTAAGTATGATGAGCCGGAGACGATTCCTATGGTATACTCAGACAAAGCTCTTGAATATTCCGCAATAACTATGGATATGCTTTATTCGCAAGGCAAGCCTATCGAGGAAGTTGCCAACGATGTTTTGAAATTCATTATAGACATGACTCCAAAATGTTCCAGAAACATGAAACCCTTTTTGATAGGCCAAAATATAGGATTTGATGAGGGTTTCTTTTGCCAGTTGATGGAATACGCAGGCTTGATGAATGAGGTGAAGAAATACCTGCGCGGCCAAGAGGACTTTTATGGTCACTGGCACCCGCTCTGCCTTGATACTATTGTTATAGGTCAGTTGGCACTCTGTCATCTTCCTAATATCAACTCATACAAGCTGGAAATTATGTGTGAGCATTTGGGTATTGAACTTGATGACGCTCATGACGCTGATGCGGACGTTTCGGCTACCACCAACGTGGCAGCGGTTCTCACCCAGCGTATGCGTAGCGTAGGGGGAGAAATAGAAGGTGGCGCTTTGGAAATGGCCAAAGCCGAAAAAACAAGAAAACATTTCAAAATTTAATAACAATGCAAGAAACATTAATAGACCAAGAGAATGTAGAGCTTCCAGATGTAGATGAGCCTGAAGTAAGGTTCAAACTAATGTCCGGACGTGACGTAATGAATGTTGTAAACGGAGATACTAACGAAATACTGATTGAAATATCCGGGTACGATCTCCAGATTAACTTTAATATGCACCATCTTAAAACAATCGAAGAAATAGAAGCAGCATGCAAAGGGGTAGGGGATTTATTCAAGGAAACGATAATAGAGAAGTTGCTGGAATATCGTAAACAATCAGAGTAAGTTATTTCTATTCGTAAATAAACAAGAGCGCTATGTTATGTGGCGCTCTTTTAATTAAATCATACAATGGAGGTAAACTTAACAGAAGAAGAAAAGCTCTTTTGTGAGCTGTATGCAAACGGCGATGCTCCGTTTGCAGGTAATGCCGTCAGATGCTATGAGGAAGCCTTCGGTAGAAATGGAGGCAATCAGCGCAACAAGGCAATTCGTTTCTTGGCACGTGAAGACATCCAGAACTACTTAAATGAGCTGGAAAAGCTTTCGTTTGAAGAAGCAAAATACATGAAAAAGTTCTTGACGCAAAACCTTGTCAAGATAGTAGAGGAATGCTCGGTTAAAGAATATACCAACAAAAAGGGTATACCAGTATCGCCTGCCCCCTTACGTAGTGTAGCGGTTACGGCTTCAAAAGCTCTAATGGACCTGTACCCAGTCAAAGAAGCACAACGAGTAAGTCTGGAAAGCGAAACCGGTACCGGTATCACATTCAATGTAATCATGCCAGAAAAACCACAGGAGAGCTAATGATAGACACAATATTTGAGAATCTTCCAGCTATTGTCAGTGGAATTGGCACAATTGCCGCAGCATGGTTCTCGTATAACCAATACACAAAGAACAAGCTCGCCGATATGAAGATAGAGCGCTTTAAGCAAGAAGAAACCGCAAAGAGCCTTCGACGTGCTGACAATTCCTCCCTCGTTTTTGGAGAATTGTGGACTGTGCTGCATGAATTGAATGCTGACAGGGTGTATATAATTCAACCACACCCATTAGGCAATGAAAGCTTCGTGTCGATTTATTACGAGGTTAAACGCAAAGGTGTAGAGCCTATGAAGCCGCATGTACAAAATTTGCACATTTCGGAGATAGCTAAATTTGCCAGCGACCTTGTAAAGAATCTGTTTATGTATATTACAGATATAGACAAAGAGGTGGAAGACAAATATGCCAAATCAATACTTTCCAGCTACGGTTGTCAAGCGGCAATAATTAAACGCATGAACGATAACAAATACGACTGGGTGGGCAGCATATTTTGCGAGTTCACACACCCAATAGACATACAAAAGGAAGAAGCGAAGAAGATTATGCACAACGCAGCCATGAATATTCAGTATCTTCTTCCAGAATATAGATAAAATAATGATTTTCGGAGACACCATTCTAATTTTACCTTCCTACGCATTGAAGGAGATGCACTTGGAAGCACTGGCCGGTGTAAAGGCAAAAGTAGTTGAGGTGGTGCGCCATAAAGACCAAATATGCGGTTGTTGGGTTAGTCTCCCATTCAGCTATTTGGAAACAAAAGAATGGTACATCCCTTATAATTCAATAGGAATACAAGAATGAAATTAAGATTAAGAAGAATAGCCCTAAAAGACGCATATACGATAGGCAAGCTGGAAGTATGGAAGAACAACCAGTGGGCTTATTTGTGCGACACGATAGAGGACAAGGTGCGTGACCTTAATAAAAACGGCAAGTTTGACAATGGCGAAAAGAAGATACCAAACGAAACCGCTATTCCTTACGGCACCTACAATATCACCATGAACGTAGCTTCGCCCAAATTTTCGAATTACACAAAATATCCATATTCGCGCAAATACCATGCGTGTATGCCGCGTTTGCTGAACGTAAATAGCTTTGATGGCATACTGATACATCCGGGAAGCTCCGCAAATAGCTCTTCTGGGTGCATCATTGTCGGGAAAAACAAGATAGTAGGAAAGGTTGTTGATTCGCAACAGGTATGGTGCAGCCTCATGGAAAATTATTTTTGGCCCGCAAAAAAGACCGGCGAATCTATAACGATTGAGATTATATAACCACAATAACATAATGAACAATAAATTATCGCTTTTGGTAATCGCATTGGCTCTTTGCGCTTGTTTCTTGTCAGGCTTTCTTCTCTGCAAGCATACCCAGACAAGAAACAAGCCAACTGATACAATACATACCATAGTTTACGACACTTTGCATTACCGCACACCAATCGCTTATGATAGCGTGGTTGTGCGGTACGCAAAGAAGTACGAAACGGTAACAAAAACGATAAACGACACCGTGGTTTATAACGATACCATATCAATATCATTGCCAATTACTCAGAAACAATACCGTGATTCAACTTATGAAGCGTGGGTTAGCGGCTACGAAGTACAATTGGATAGCATAAATGTATTTTCAAAGACCGTTGTAAAAACAATTACACAACCAGCCCAGAAAACAAAACGATGGGGCATAGGAGTAAATGCTGGATATGGCTATACCCCAAACGGCTTCTCGCCCTACATAGGCGTAGGATTACAATACAATATTCTAATGTGGTAAAATAAGTCCGGAATTTACAAACCGTTTTTAATAGCCCAAACTATTCTTCGATGAATTAATACAATATAAGCAGTATGAAACTATACATCAAAGACAGAATTTATTTCCCCCAATTGCTTCCTCAGCAGGGCAATTTTATGGAGTTTAACCTTAAACGCTCTATTCTGAAGAAGGTTGCAATTAACGACAATGACCGTACAGAATACAATATCCAAGAGGACAAGGATAATGGCCGCATAACATGGGATAGCAACAAAGATTTTTCAGTACCGCTCGTAGTGGATTTTACGAAGGAAGAATTAGACCTGATTCGTAAAGGATGCGAACAATTCGCAGAGAAAGAAGCTCCAGCTCCAGATGATTTCTGGGCACTCGTATCAATGATTTACGATGCCGCTGAGTAGTTTCTTACTCCATCAAATATATTGCCAGATAGCAGTCTCAAACGAGGCTGCTATTTTTTTTCTATTAAATTTCAAACCTCTGAAAAATGGCATGTCTATTCTTATATGTATTTTAATTTTTACATTATGATAGACACTAAAACAAGTTGCAGGGCTATGGGCTTCCTCGTATGGTTCCATAGCTTTTACAGAAACTCCACATGTGACACTTACGTACAGATTGCCAATAACTACGGGCAATGTAACTACGGCACGGCCAGAATGTATCTTCTTGAGCTGGAAGAGAATGGTTATGTTACAATTGAGAACCGGGCTAAACGTTCCCAGCGGTTCATTATCAACGAAAGTAAATATCAAGAAGCAGTACAGTAAGCATGGAAAGCACAGTAAGAGGTCTTAAAGCACCTACAAACATAACAATCAACATCAAGCCATCTCCTAAACAATGGGAGCTTTGGAATCTTCTTCAACCTAACTGTTGCCCTCACTGTGGCGGCGAAATCGAACAAGCTGTTGTCGGGCAAACCCGTGATGGCAGAAACTCTTATCGTCCAAGATGTAAGAAATGTGGAAGTATGAAGCTGCCACAATTAATTCTTGGGGGTGGAGCTGCCGGTGGCGGCAAAATGATTGATTTAGATTCGAGTATCTGTACACCGTTTGGTTTCAGGAAGTTACGAGATATTCAAGTTGGGTCAATCATCACAAATCCTATTACGGGGGGTATGCAGAAGGTTATATTTTTACACCCCATTGAAAAACATAACTTCTATCGCATACACTTTGTTGATGGAACGCATACAGACTGCTCTGAGGGGCATCTTTGGGTTTGCCATGAGAGCAGAAAGAAATTAAAAAGAGCTAAGTTTAATGATATTTCTACAGACAAAATCTGGAGAACAGATATGATGTATAAATGGTATTGCGACAAAACGAGTGGTATGCACAATGGCCAGCACTTAATTATACCTCTTACCGCCCCCGTAAAATTTACGCCAGGTTCTCACAAACCAGAAATAGACCCTTATGTTTTAGGGGCGTTGATTGGCGATGGATGTATCACAGATAGCGCGCTAAATAAAGGATATGCAGAATTAATCAATAAAGACGATGAAATTGCAGAGCGTTTTGAAGCAGCTGGATACGATATGAGTGATTGGCGAAGAAAAGCGGGTGCCAATCCTCGTATCAAATATTATTATATCCACGATTCAGAACTTATTAAAAGTCTTAAAAAGCTAGGCGTTGCCGGCAATGACTCTTCGTCTCACTTCATTCCTAAATACTACAAAATAGCTACAATAGAAGATCGTATCAAGTTGATGCAGGGACTGATTGATACGGATGGCTATGTAGACAATAGAGGACACATAATCTATACGACTATTAGCCAGCAGTTAGCAGAGGATGTAGCGTGGGTTGTCAGATCTCTCGGTGGAGTAGCCACGGTTACCAAGAATAAATCAAGATACAAAAATCCTATCACCGAAGAATACATAGAATGCCAAGACCATTATGATGTGCAGATACGTACAAAGATGAATCCTGATTTGTGCGGATTGAAACGTAAAAGAGATAGGACAAAATATGAATTTAATGGCGGTAATAGCGAATTGGGAAAGCGCATTGTCAGTATTGAACCTATTGGACAAAAAGAAAGTCGCTGCATCACGGTAGATGATCCTAGTGGTCTTTACGTTGTAGACAACTTCACTGTCACCCACAACTCTTGGCTCGGTTCCAACTGGATATGTTCACTCTGCATACGTTTTCCAGACATTCGCTGCGTCGTTGCCCGTAAGACCATTAAATCCCTGAAGGAATCAACCTTCAACACCGTCCGTTCAGTGCTTAAAGACTGGGGGTTGGTTGAAGGAACTCATTTCAAAATCAACAACCTCGAAAACTGGCTACAATTCTGGAACGGCAGCATTATATATCTGAAGGAACTGGAAACAACGCCGGCGGACCCGAACTTTGAAAGATTGGGCTCAACCGAAATTACCGCTGCATTTGTCGATGAGGTCTCGGAAATCTCAGAGCGAGCGATAGAGGTCTTGATGTCACGTTGCCGTTGGAAGGTTGCTGACTACATGGGCTATCCTCGCGTATTGATGACCACCAACCCCTGCGCCACATGGGTGCGCTCCAGATTCGTTCAAGATGACGACGGCAACCCGGCTGTGCTGGCTGACACCGACGCTTTCGTAAGGTTCTCGGTATATGACAACCCTTGCGATGATTTCGTCAAGGTCTATGAAAACAACCTGAAAAACATCAAAGACCCTGCCACCAGAGAGCGCCTGCTTTATGGTAACTGGGATTTCATTGACACCAACGAAGCAGCTGCGTATTGGCAATTTGATGGTAGCAAACATTTGGTATCAGAGTTGAAGGAGAGCGTGTACGACCCATTGAAGCCAATTATCCTCAGCTTTGACTTTAACGTAATGCCGTACATGTCTTGTCTTGCATTCCAGATAGACTACGACCGCAAGAAGATATATGTCTTAGAAGAAATACTCGGCAAGCCTGAAGACAAGGAGAACAATACACCAAGATTTGCCGATAAGATAAAGTGTAAGTACTTAAACGAACAGCATACCGGAGGTCTATTCATAACTGGAGACCCGGCAGGTTTGGCTCGTTCGACACAGACGGTTGAAGGTGAGAACAACTACACAATCATCGAAAATATTCTTCAAACTGCGCGTTTCAAAACAAGGCGCAAATTACTGAAGAAACAGCCACCCCAGATGACCCGACTTGAGTTTATAAACTCCGTTCTGAGCGGCTACGATGGCTGGGAATGTCAAATTGATTTGCGATGTCGCAGGTTTACGGAAGACCTGATATACCAGAAAAAGAACCCCGACGGAACAAAATGCAAAGCAAAAGTAACCGACCCGAAGCTTGGCGTGAAGTACGAAAAATACGGCCACCTTTCTGACTGTTTCGATTACTTTATGTGCATGTTCCTTAATGAATCATGGGGGCACTATCAAGCTAAATCTTCCAGTATCGCAACAACAACCGGACCGATATACGGTGCATTTTATGAATATTAATTATGTATAAGAGATTTCTGAACAACAACGACTACCTCGGAATTATCACGGAAGAAGCTCTGAAGCAGCTTATTCGTGGTAATGAGGAGCGTTTATCACAAGCGGAGGAAGCCGCAGAAGCTTCCATCGTAGAATACCTCACAGATAATTATGAGGTAGAAAAAGAGTTGCTAAAAGGCAAGTCTTTGGTGGAATATACGCCAACTATCGCATATCCGGTTGGAGCCCATTTTTATTACAACGGGAAAATATACGAGGCTCTTCGTTCGATAGCAGGAATAAAAACCCCTACAGATATTGAGTATTGGCGAGAACTGGTGGATTACGACAAATCAAAAATCGACAAAGCTGAGCCGTATTTCCAGCTTCGCAATTGGCAACCCGGAGACATCGTAATATACGCCAATTCGTACTATGAATGCCAGGAACCAAATGGCTACGATTTCAAGGATATTCGTATACCGGGCATTGTAGGATGGGAAGAGGTTGTCGGCGTTACAGAATGGATACCCAATTATGAGTACAAGCCTTGTGACGTGGTTTCATACGAAGGCAAGTTTTATGCAAGGCTTCCTTTAGTACGTGAACCAGAACCAGAACCAGAACCAGAACCAGAACCAGAACCAGAACCAGAACCAGAACCCCAGCCGGAGCAACCCGAAGGAGGCGAAGAAGCCACAGATCCAGAAACGGAGCAGGAAGGCACTGAGGAAAAGCCGGAGACTGAAGCTCCTGAAGCATCCCAGATAAACGAAATGGATGGCGAAGAAGAAACCGCCCCTGAAACCACTCCTGAAACGGAACCTGAGCAACCGGAAGAAAATGGCGAGGAAAGCAGCGAGGAAGAGTCGGAAGATGGCGATGGTGCAGACCTCACAATTAATCCATACGACTCAGAAGATTGGGGGTTGATTGGCGATTATGTAACAGATTACCCTTATGAATTAAAGGATACGGAATTTGTGGTATACAACAACAAGGTTTATATCCCGGTAATGAAGGTCACTGCGGATGCACTGAAAGAGGCTTACAATATCCATCAGCATGACCCTAGAAACGCAAACATAAAAAAGCATTTAATTCGCCTTTCTCTGTATGAGCTGCACAAACTCATTTCCCCAAACAATATCAGCTCTGCCCGCATTACAGACTACGAAACATCAATTACGTGGCTAAGGGATGCCAATAGATGTAAAATAAACCCTCAAATTCCGCGCAAACTCGATGGGGAACACAAACCTGTTACGGAATACGCAATTGCAACTTATATGCGTGATTACGACCCGAACAAGAATCCCTGGCAAATCTAATGTGTAATTATTACTACTGCTTTTGTTTTAGTTTAGTTTAGTTAATGTCGCTGGAGGCCCGTTGTGAAACGAGTCTCCAGCTTTTTGTTATTTTGCCGCGTTCATAAAGGCTTCCGTGAGTAAATTACGATTTTGTGCGTTGTCGCCATTGTAATAGTGCTTCTGTATCATCTCTATGCTTGTGCCGGCAGCGTTTGAAACATACGACACTGGAAGGCCGCTATCAATCGCAACAGTAATTGCTGTATGCCGGAATACGTATGCGTACAAGTCATAATCAAGTTCCAATGTCTGTCCAACCTGCTTCAGCCATCCGTTTAGCTTCTCGCGGAAACTCTTCAGACAATAATCCTTAGTCTTGCTTGCGTTTTCCTTTTTGTCGTCCATGATGGGGAATATGTACCCATACTTTGATACACCGCGATAACGATCTATGATTTTTTGCATAGCTGGGGATATTGGAACCTCAACAGGACGATGCGTTTTCTTTCTGCGTATCATGAGCGTTTTGCGGTTTGTGATGTCCTTGGATTTGGCTTTCAGAACGTCACATGGGGCAAAGAATGAATGAAACATGAACACACAGAAATTGTAATACAACTCAATCTCAGAGCGGTTCCTGTATCTTGGGGTTAAAGAATGTGGGTCAGCGTTTAAGAATGTCTTCAGTTGCTCTGGTCCTAGAATATCCGGGTGAGCCATTTCAACATCATATTTGTTGGGGTTGTAGTCGCAAAATCTAAAATCGCCAATCTGGTTAAGCCGAAACATGACATCCGGGTCTTTATGAGCCTTTCCAAGCAACGCCCTAAATGTCTTCGACGTATTCCTGAAAGCCGGCTCGCGCGCGAACGTATAGGCTATTGTGACCATTTGATTATAGTCTATTGTAGAGAACGGCATATCGTCAAAGCCAACAATGTCACGACGGCATCTTCTGAGCAATTTGTAGTATGCTTCAAAATTGCACCCCTGCTTGGCACGTTCGCGCTGGATAACAACCTCCAGATACTTGGAAACGCTGTTTTGATACTCTTGTACGCTCCAGTTGCTCAATTCAATAGGTTGGGAACCTGTATGAACGCGTTGAGCGTTGTAAAAAGATGCGACTTGCTTCGCGTTTAATTCCGGATGCTGCTGAATGAGCCTCCAGTAAATGTCTTTGAAATCTTCGAGGATTTTGTTGTTTTCCTTGTAAAATTCGGAATAGCCGGAAAACATTTCTTTGTCTTGCTTCCAGTGCTTCAAATCCGGTTCGCCTTGAAGCAGATGAGCAACACGTTTGTAGTAGCGGTCCTTGCCACTGGAAATTCTCAAGGCAAGCACACCATTGCGGATAAGGAATTTTAGTTTCACCATAATCGGTTCATTGGTTGAGGTTGAACAATATTGAATATGTGAAACCCATGAATAGGCAAACCCTTTGTGCAATATTAGCACACCGTTGTGTAAATAGTGTGCTAATTTGGCTCAAACAGGCACACTGTAAAATTTTCGCCCTAACGGTTTCCGTGGTCTTTTGACCTCAACTAAGAGTCTTATTGTCAGCAGTTTAGAGCTGCGACCTCCCTTAACGGAAACAACCCAAGCTTATGGCCTGAGTTGTTTAATGTGGTACCACCAGGCACCAATTTATGTCAGGCGAATATCAGATTATGCTCCAATTAGTTGCGTTTGTCTTTCGGCCTATGGATAGCACATCTTTAGCACAAAGTAGTTAAACCTATATCTCAGTTTCATTTTGCAAAGGTATAAAATATTTCTGAAACTCAAAACTTTTAACTGCTTTATTTTCAAATTTCCTGTAAAAATATATGAAAATTCGAGCTAACGGCAAAAACAAGTTGTTTTGTGCCCCTCAACTTAGCACACCAAATAAAAAGCTCCGAAAGCCACATGCTAACGGAGCCTAGAAACAACAAATATAAGTCAATAAAAAGCAACCATGCGTACTCACTACGGATGGTTGCAGGTGTCATCCTTAACCTAAAAATCTAACTTAACCTTAATCTAACTTAACCTAAAATCTAACTTTATCTTACTAACGTGGGAAGAGAGAGATTTGAACTCGCCGAAGACCGAAGCCACTTGATTTACAGTC
>CAVJCD010000004.1:0-4226 GCA_963648005.1 Tannerellaceae bacterium
GGGCTATATAATATAAAAAGTGAATTGGAGGACCTCTCGCTGAAGTATACCGACCATAAACAATACGATTTCATCAAGCGCAAACTCAACGAGACGAAACGCTCGCGTGACCGCTACATAGCCGAGTTTATTGCCCCCATCGAGAAGAAGTTGAAGGAGGTAGGGCTTAGGTTCGACATCAAGGGGCGTACCAAGTCAATCCACTCCATCAACAACAAGCTGAAGAAGCAGAAGATTGAATTCGAAGGCATATACGACTTGTTTGCCATACGTATCATCCTTGACACACCGCCTGAGAAAGAACGCTCGGAGTGCTGGCAGGTCTATTCCATCATCACCGACATGTATCAGCCCAACCCCAACAGGATGAAAGACTGGATATCCATCCCCAAGACCAACGGCTACGAGAGTCTTCACATCACGGTCATGGGGCCACAAAACCGTTGGGTGGAGGTGCAGATACGTACCCGCAGGATGGACGAGATAGCGGAGCGCGGACTTGCTGCCCACTGGAAATATAAGGGGGTGAAGGCAGAAAACGGACTCGACGAGTTTCTCAACAACGTGCGCACAGCCTTGGAGGAAAAGAGCGGCAGTCCGCTCGACTTGATGCAGGATTTCAAAATGGACCTCTATAAGGACGAGATATATGTATTCACGCCGACGGGTGAATTGATAAAGCTGGCAAAGGGAGCCACGGTGCTCGACTTTGCATTCGCCATACACTCCAACCTGGGCTGCAAATGTGTTTCCGCCAAAGTCAACGGTAAGAACGTGCCCATCAAATACGAGCTACGCAACGGCGACACGGTGTCGGTGGTGACCTCCCCGTCGCAGAGCCCCAAGCGCGACTGGCTGAACATTGTTGTCACCTCCAAGGCACGCGTCAAAATCAAGCAGGCACTGAGGGAAGAGACAGCCAAGGCGGTGGACTTTGCCAAGGAGATGCTGCGCCGCAGGTTCAAGAACAGAAAGATTGAGATAGACGAGGCATACCTCATGCGCTACATAAAGAAGAAGGGCTTCAAGACCGTCACCGACTTCTACATCGAATTGGCGGAAGAGAGAATGGAGGCCAACGATGTCATCGACGAGTATCAGGAGTTTGTGAAGAAGGAGACCGAGCCCAGTGAACACGCGGAGGTGCGCAGCGCTGAGGAATATATCACCACTACCGAGGTGGAGGAGATATCTGTGGGGAAAGACGTGTTGGTTATCGACAAAAACCTTACCGGCATTGAATATAAACTGGCGAAATGCTGCAACCCCATCTATGGCGACGAGGTGTTTGGCTTCGTGTCGACGCAGGGGATAAAAATACACCGCTTGGACTGCCCCAATGCACAGGAGATGTTCAGCCGCTTTGGCTACCGCATCATCCAGGCACGCTGGAGCGGGAAAAGCGCAAGAGGATATGTTGTAACCCTGAGAGTGGTGGGGCGCGACGATATCACCATCGTGACCAACATCACCTCGGTTATCGGAAAGGAAGATGGCGCCACCTTGCGCTCATTGAACATCGACTCCGTTGACGGAATCTTTCAAGGCAACTTCGCCGTGCTCGTAAAGGATACCATTGCCCTCAACATGCTAGTAAAAAAAATAAAGGCGGTCAAGGGTGTGAAAACCGTAGACCGCCTGAACTCTTGAAGGCCGGAGGATTTAGTCCTTTGCCTGATGTACCGTAAGTTGCGGGTAAGGGAAGCCGATGCCTTCGGTGTTGAACCGTGCATAGATGGCCTTGTTGGTATCGAAGAACACATCCCAATAGTCTGCTGTCTTGACCCACACACGCACCGTGATGTTCACGCTGTTGTCTGCCAACTCGCCGAGGGCAATGAAGGGCGCCGGGCTGGTGAGCACACGTTTGTCGGCAGAGAGAACCGACTCAATCACCGTTTTAACTCTCTCGTAGTCGCTGCCATAATCCACTCCGAAGGTCCAGTCCACACGACGCGTAGATTCTTTTCCCACATTGACGATGACGCCGCTGCTAAGCGAACCGTTGGGGATATATACGTCTTTGTTGTCCACCGTAAGCAATATGGTGTGGAAGATTTGGATTGCACGTACCGTACCTTCCGTACCCTGAGCAGAGATATAGTCTCCAATCTTGAAGGGCTTGAAAAGAAGAATAATCAATCCGCCTGCGAAGTTCGAGAGGTTGCCGCTGAGAGCCATACCTACAGCAACGCCGGCAGAGGCGAGCAGTGCAGCAAAGGATGTTGTCTGAATGCCCAATGCACCTACAACGGAGATTATCAAGAGCACCATCAAAAGCACATTCACCATGCTTCCAAGGAAGGTCTTCAAGGAAGGCTCAAAGTCGTGTCTTTCCAATACGCGACGCACTATCTTGTTTATAAACCTTACGATATAGCGACCTATAAAAAATACGAGGGCTGCCTTGATAAGCGTCCACCCTAGATGTCCGCCGTGCTCAAGTAGCGAACCAACAACACCCTCGAGCTTCGAGCCAAGGGTCAATTCTTCCAATAATATCATACCTATAGTTTTTGAAATGAAAAATTCCACCCACTTCGTTGACAACGGGCGGCAAAAGGGGCGCCACCCATGTCTCTTATAAAGTGTGGCAAAGGTATAAATTCTTTTTAAACCGACTGTGGGAAGGGATATTTGCGTAGCTTTACACCGAAAACAAAAACGAACACACATATATAATGAGACTTCTGACCCTTTTGGCCGCCCTCTTGATTTCCATCTCTGCCGGGGCGCAGACCTATGAAGAACTTATCGACAAGAGCTACGATTTTATTGAGAAGAACGACCTCGTATCCGCTGAGGAGAGTCTCAAGACTGCCATGCGCAAGGAGCCGGGCAACCCCATGAACTACGCCCTATTGACCAACCTCGGCAGCATACAGCGCCGTCAGGGCAAGCTTCAAGAAGCCCTCACCTCCTACTCCGCCGCACTCAGCGGGCACCCCAACAATCCCACCATCCTTGAGAACCGAGCCTCGCTCTACTCCGAGCTTGGCGAGACCGACAAGGCTCTCAATGACTACAACGCGCTCCTTATTGCCGCACCCGAAAACGAAGAGGCACTCTATTGCCGAGGGTTGATTTATGTACAGAAGAAAAACTTCATGTGGGCGGAGCAGGACTTCGACCATATACTCGAGATTAACGAGAAATCGGTCCGCGCACGCCTGGGCCATGCCATATTGGAAAAGATGCGTGGCAACTACACCGAGAGCGAACGTATCTTCAATTACCTCATCAGCCAGATGCCTCACGACATGGTGCTCTATGAGGGTCGCGCCGACCTCTACTTCATGATGGGCAAGAACTCACGTGCCATGGCGGATATCAACAAAGTGTTCGTGGAAGGTACTCCCGGGGCATCCCTCTACGTACTCAGAGGCAAGGTAAAACTCGCGCAATATGAGAAGGCATCTGCCTCGCAAGACTTTCTCAAAGCCCGGGAGATGGGCTACGACAATGCCGTCATCGAGGAACTGATGAAGCTCACCAAATAGTCCCTTCTCTCCCCAGAATACAACACGCCCTACGCTTTTTTATTCCCGTCATAAACATGGTATGTAGCGGAAAAAGGCTACATTTGCCGCATAATACCATTTTAAAACAACTAAAAACAACAAGCATGAAACACTTATTCAAAGCAACAATCGTTTGCGCCGCATACGCTTTGTTCGCATTAGGTACGCAACAAGCCAAGGCTCAGACTCCGCGCGCAGAATATCCGCGTCCGCAGTTCGAACGCTCCACTTGGCAGAACCTCAACGGCAAATGGACTTACACTTTCGATTTCGGCCGCTCGGGAAAAGACCGCGGTTTTCAGAAATCGGAAGGTTTCGACGGAAAGATTATCGTGCCCTTCTGCCCCGAGAGCAAGCTCAGCGGCGTAGAGCACAAGGACTTTATCAACAGCATCTGGTATCAACGCCAACTTACTGTTCCTTCCGACTGGCAGGGTAAGAACATCCTGTTACACTTCGGAGCCTCCGACTACGAGACAAGCATCTATATCAATGGCAAATTCGTAATGCAGCATTTCGGATCGAGTTCATCGTTTGCTGCCGACATCACCAAATTTGCAGTACCCGGACAGACAGTCAACCTCGTTGTATGTGTCAACGACGACCTCCGTGGCGGAAAGCAACCCGGTGGCAAGCAGTGCACCTCTTTCAATTCCGCCGGTTGCTCCTACACACGTACCACAGGTATTTGGCAGACTGTATGGA
>CAVJCD010000004.1:4236-31930 GCA_963648005.1 Tannerellaceae bacterium
CTGTTGCACCCAACGCACTGAGACAAGTTGTGGCTACTCCCGACATCGACCAGAAACAACTGGTTATCCGCCCGTCCTTCTACAATGAGTCAATGGACAATACTCTCACAGTAAAAATGTTCGACGGTGGAAAAGTGATTGCACAGAAAACAGTGAATGCATGCAACGAAAACATCATTGTACTGCCTGTAAAGAACCTCAAGCTCTGGAGCCCCGAATCGCCTTTCCTCTACGACTTGGTTTACACCGTGAAGGACAAGAGCGGCAACGTGGTTGACGAAGTGAAGTCATACGCCGGAATGCGTAAGGTACATATCGCAAACGGTTACTTCTACCTCAACAACCAGCCCTACTTCCAGCGTTTGGTACTCGACCAAGGTTTCTATCCCGACGGCGTATGGACAGCACCTAGCGACGAGGCCCTAAAGAAAGACATCGAGATGAGTAAGGCTGCCGGCTTCAATGGTGCACGTCTCCATCAGAAAGTGTTCGAAGAACGCTTCTACTATTGGGCTGACAAACTGGGCTACCTCACGTGGGGCGAGTTCAACAACTGGTGTCTCAACGAAAACGATGACCTGGCTGCACGTAACCTCATCTCCGAATGGCTTGATATCGTGGAACGCGACCGCAACCACCCGTCTATCGTTACCTGGACTCCGTTCAACGAGACATGGGGTTGCCGCGAAGGCACTTATGTACGTTTCATGACTGATGTCTACAACCATACAAAAGCTGTAGATCCGACACGCCCCATCAACGATGCCAGTGGCGACGGACACGTGAAGACTGACATATGGTCAGTGCACGACTATTCCCGTGGAGCAGCCGAGCTGATAGAACACCATACCATCAAGCCGGGTGTAGAACCTTACCGCAACCAGCCGAAAAAAGAGTTCCTCGCCAAATACAACGGACAGCCCTATATGGTTGACGAGTTCGGTGGACTGCCTTGGATTAAGGAGTCTGAGCGCGCCTCTTCTTGGGGTTATGGCTCCAACATCGACAATATCGAGGACTTCTACAACATCCTTGAGAAACAAATCGATGCCCTCAAAGCTTGCAAGTATGTGGTTGGCTTCTGTTACACGCAGCTCACCGACGTTGAACAGGAAAAGAACGGTATCTACTACTACGACCGCTCCACTAAGTTCGACATGGACCGCATCAAGAAGATTTTCGAAAGAATACCTTCCATCATTGAGAATCCTCAGGATTTGAGCGATTGGAAGAAAGTGAAATAAGTAGTGCCCACACGGCATAAGGATAGGGGGTAAAGCCAAGCGTTTTACCCCCTATTTCCGTTTCCACCCAAACGCAAAGCGCTCCGAGAAGGATTTTTAGTGCTGAGAAAACTTCCATAGCCCTATGGAAGTATTGCTGAGCGCTCCGTAACGGTTTCATAGCCCTATGGAAGCATCGCTGAGCGCTCCGTAATGGTTTCATAGCCCTACGGAGGCATTGCTGAGCGCTCCGTAACGGTTCCATAGCCCTACGGAAGTATTGCTGAGCGCTCCGTAACGGTTTCGACGGGTGTCGAAAGTGTCTCCGTGTGCTCCGTAATGGTTTCGACGGGCGTCGGGATAGAAAAAAGCCCCGGGGGGATGGTTCCCTCCGGGGCTTTTCTTCTATTGATTATGTTCTTTAGGCTTTCTTTATGTAGTCCACTATCCATGCGCCTACTTCGCGCGTGCCGTAGTGTGCTCCGCCTTCGGTTTGAATCTCCGGCGTACGTACCGAGGCATCCAAAGAGGCATCCACTGCCTGGCGCACCAAAGCGCCTTCCTCCTTCATGTCGAAATACTCAAACAGCATGGCAACGGAAAGGATTTGTGCAAGGGGATTGGCAATGTTCTTGCCCTTGGCTTGCGGCCATGAGCCGTGGATAGGCTCAAACACCGGTGTGCCCTCGCCCGTGGAAGCCGACGGCAGCAGTCCCATCGACCCGCTTATGCACGAGCCCTCGTCGGTGAGGATATCGCCAAAGGTATTCTCCGTCACCATCACGTCGAAGAATGTCGGTTCCTGAATCATACGCATGGCAGCATTATCGACATACATATAATCGGTTGTCACCTCCGGATATTTAGGTGCCATTTCCTGGGCTATCTGCCTCCACAGGCGCGACGAAGCCAAGACGTTTGCCTTATCCACCACGGTGAGGTGGCGGCGGCGACGCATGGCGTACTCGAAGCCAACCTTGAGGATACGCTCAATCTCCGGACGGGTATACATATTGGTATCGTATGCCTTGTCGTTGTCCTGATATTTCTCGCCGAAATACATACCGCCCGTAAGCTCGCGGATGCAGAGGAAGTCGGCACCCTTCACCAGTTCAGCCCTCAGGGGTGACTTGTGAAGCAGACAAGCGAAGGTCTGCACGGGGCGGATGTTGGCAAACAGTCCCAAGCGCTTGCGCATGGCCAAGAGACCTTGCTCGGGGCGCACCTTTGCTCCGGGGTTGTTGTCGAACTTGGGGTCACCCACGGCAGAGAAGAGCACGGCGTCGGCAGCCTTACATGTCTGATAGGTCTCTTCGGGGAACGCATCGCCCACCTTGTCGATGGCATCTGCTCCGCAAAGGGCGTATTCGTAGTGCACCTCGTGAGAGAATTTCTCGCAAACAGCCGTCATCACGTCCACTCCCACAGCGGAAATCTCGGGACCAATCCCGTCGCCGGGAAGCACGGCAATATTCAATTTCTTACTCATAGCTTATAAATGTTCTTTCTTATTGTTGTTCTATTTTGTTCAGCATTTTCAGCGTGGCCTTGATGGCTGCCTCCGTCTGGTCGGCGTCGAGGCCGCTGGTCTTGAAGTCCACCCCGGCATAGTTCCAGCTGATGATGGTCTGCACAAAGGCGTCGGTGCGGCCACCCGGCGGGATGCTCACGGAGTAGTTAGTCAGCATAGGGAACGGACGTCCCATGTCGGAATATATCTTGCGAAGGGCGCGCACAAAGGCGTCGTATTGTCCGTCGCCCGAAGCCGACTGCTCGTATGCCTCGCCGTCTATCTCAATCTTCAGCGTGGCAACGGGCCTCAGGCCTTGTGCCAGCGAAAGCGAATAGTTCAAGAGTCGTATGCGTTGGTCCGCCATGGTGTCGTGGTGGAGCACATCGTTGATGATATAGGGAAGGTCCTCGGTTGTCACCATCTCTTTCTTGTCGCCCAGCTCGATGATACGCTCGGTGACCTTGCGCATTGCCTCATCGTCAACGTCGATGCCCAAAGCCTCGAGGTTCATGCGTATGTTGGCTTTGCCGGAGGTCTTGCCCAAGGCATATTCGCGGACGCGCCCGAAGCGTTCGGGCATAAGGTCGTTGAAGTAGAGATTGTTTTTGCTGTCGCCGTCGGCATGCACACCGGCACATTGCGTAAACACATGCTCACCGATGACGGGGCAGTTGGGGGCGATATGTATGCCCGAGTAGGTCTCCACCAAGCGGCTCGCAGCGTTGATACGCTCCTCCCTCACCGTGGTCTGTCCTCCTATCTGGTCTTTTATCACGGCAATCACACTGCTGAGCGGCGCATTGCCTGCCCTCTCGCCAAGGCCGTTTATCGTGGTATGCACACCATGTATCCCGGCACGCACAGCGGAGAAGACGTTTGCCACAGCCAGGTCGTAGTCGTTGTGGGCATGAAAGTCGAAGTGCAATGCGGGGTAGCGCTCAATCATCTTTCGGCAATAGTCGTAGGTGTTTTCCGGGTTGAGTATCCCCAAGGTGTCGGGAAGCATAAAGCGACGTATCGGCAGGTCGTCAAGTGAGTCTATGAGATGGAACACATAGTCGGGCGAGTGCATGATGCCGTTCGACCAGTCCTCGAGATAGAGGTTGACCTCTATGTTCTTCTCCATGGCCATCGTCACCACCCCACGGATGTCGGCGATATGTTGCTCGGGCTGTTTGCCCAGTTGCTCGGTCACATGCCTGAAGGAGCCCTTGCAGAGGAGGTTCATCACGCGGCAGCCGGTGGCTTCAATCCAGTTGAGCGAGGTTGAGCCGTCCACAAAACCGAGCACCTCGAGCTTCTTAAGGTTACCGGTGCGCTCAGCCCATGCCACCACCCGCTTCACGGCTTCAAACTCTCCGTCCGACACGCGGGCAGAGGCTATCTCCACACGGTTCACCCCGAGGTCGCCCAGCAACATCTGCGTGATATTGAGCTTCTCGTGGGCAGTGAAGGAGACACCCGAAGTCTGTTCCCCATCACGAAGAGTTGTGTCCATTATCTCTACCATAGTCACTCACTTTAGGCTTTGTCACGCGAGGCCTCGTAGGCTTCAATCTTCGATTTGTTGGCAAGCAGATAGTCTATGTCGTCGAGGCCGCCCATGAGGCAGTCTTTCTTGTAGGCATTGATATCGAAATGCTCGCTATGACCCGTAGCGTTGTTGGTAATGGTCTGCGCGGGCAGGTCAACGGTAAGCGTAGCCTTGGGGTCAGATGCTATGGAGGCAAACATCTCGGCAAGGAACTGTGGCGACACCACCACAGGCACGATACCGTTGTTCATGGAGTTGTTCTTGAAGATGTCGGCAAAGAAGCTGCTCACCACCACGCGGAAACCGTAGCCGGCAATAGCCCATGCGGCATGCTCGCGGCTCGAGCCGCTGCCGAAATTCTTCCCGGCAACAAGTATCTCACCCTTATAGATGCCCTTGTTAAGCACGAAGTCGGGGTTCAAGTTTCCCGCCTTGTCGTAGCGCCAGTCGCGGAAAAGATTGTCGCCAAAGCCCTCACGCGTCGTGGCCTTGAGGAAACGGGCGGGGATAATCTGGTCCGTGTCCACATTCTCCAAGGGGAGGGGGACACAGGTAGATGTCAGTATATTGAATTTCTCTTTCATTTGATTCGTCTTTTGGGTTAGTGTTGCTTACATCAGTTCGCGGGGGTCGGTAATCTTGCCTGTCACGGCAGCGGCGGCAGCCACCAGCGGACCTGCCAGGATGGTACGTGCGCCCGGTCCCTGACGTCCTTCGAAGTTACGGTTGGAGGTCGACACGGCATACTTACCTGCCGGCACCTTGTCTTCGTTCATCGCAAGGCATGCCGAGCAACCCGGCTGACGCAGTTCGAAGCCTGCCTCAGAGAATACCTTGTCGAGCCCCTCGGCGCGAATCTGGCGTTCCACCTGCCAGCTTCCGGGCACCAGCCATGCAACCACATCCGAGGCTTTCTTCCGACCCTTCACCAAAGATGCGAAGGCGCGGAAATCCTCTATGCGGCCGTTGGTACAGCTCCCGAGGAATACGTAGTCAATCTTCTTGCCCAGCACAGGCTCACCCGGGGTGAAGCCCATATAGTCGAGCGACTTCTGGAACGATATGCGTCCTGCCTCATCGATGCTGTCCATCGCAGGTATACTCTCGCGGATACCCATGCCCATTCCCGGGTTGGTGCCGTAGGTCACCATCGGCTCAATGTCTTCGGCGTGGAAGAGTATCTCTTTGTCGAACTTGGCATCCCGGTCGCTATACAGGTTGCGCCACTCCTTGAGCTTTTTCTCCCAAGCCTCGGCACGTGGGGCAGCCTCGCGGTCCTTGAGATATTTGAAGGTCACCTCGTCGGGGGCAATCATACCTCCGCGGGCACCCATCTCGATGGATAGGTTGCAGATGGTGAGACGCTCCTCCATCGTGGTGTTGCGGATAGCCTCGCCGGCATATTCAACGAAATAGCCCGTGGCACCGCCCGTCGTCATGCGGCTGATGATATAGAGTGCGATGTCTTTTGCCGTCACACCCCGACGCAACTTGCCGTCGATGGTGATGCGCATGGTCTTGGGCTTGCGCTGCATGATGCATTGCGTAGCCAAGGTCATCTCCACCTCGCTGGTACCTATACCGAAGGCGATGGCACCCATGGCCCCGTGGGTGGAGGTGTGAGAGTCGCCACAGACGATGGTCATGCCCGGCTGCGTGAGTCCCGTCTCAGGTCCCACAACGTGGATGATGCCGTTCTTGGGATGACGAAGACCATAGTAAGTGAGACCAAAGTCGCGGGCGTTCTTCTCCAGGGTATCCACTTGGTTGCACGACACCGGGTCCTGTATGGGTTGGTCCTGATGCATCGTAGGTATGTTATGGTCGGGCATGCAGGTTATCTGCTGTGGACGGAAAGGCTTCAAACCGCGCTCACGCAGTCCGGCAAAAGCCTGCGGACTGGTTACTTCGTGGCAATAGAGGCGGTCGATGTAGAGTTGTATCGTTCCGTCCGCCAGTGTGTCCACCACATGCTTCTCCCAAATCTTCTCGAATAATGTCTTGCTCATTACAGTAGAGTTATGATGTTGTTACTTTACAAACTTGTTGATGGCATCGATGAAGGCTTCAACCGATGCGGCAATGATGTCGGTGTTGGCAGCAAAGCCGTAGTAGCGGTTGCCTTCGTATTCCACCTGCATGTGCACCTTACCCATATCGTCGCTCCCCTTGTTGATGGCTTGAATGAGGAACTCGCGGATGGTCATGGTGCGGTGTATAATCATCTTCACTGCCTTGATGGCAGCATCCACGGGACCGTTGCCTGCGGCGGCAGCCTCGAACTTCTCGCCCGAGATATCCAGGCAGACGCTGGCAACGGGCTTGAGGCCCACACCGGAGGTCACCTGAAGGTAATCCAGCTTGATGCGGTGCATTGCCGTGCGGTCTTTGCCTGCCAGCATGAGTATGTCGTCGTCGTTGATGTCTTTCTTACGGTCAGCCAACTTCAGGAACTCCTCGTAAACCTTGTCTATCTTCTCCTGGCTGAGCTCCACGCCCAATATGTTGAGGCGATGCTTCAAGGCAGCACGTCCGCTGCGGGCAGTAAGCACTATGGCATTGTCGTCGATGCCCACATCCTTGGGGTCGATAATCTCGTAGCTCTCGCGGTTCTTAAGCACGCCGTCTTGGTGTATCCCCGACGAGTGGGCAAAGGCGTTGCGCCCCACGATGGCCTTGTTGGGCTGCACCGGCATGTTCATCAGGCTCGACACCATGCGGCTCATGCCGTATATCTTCGTTGTGTTGATATTGGTTTCTATGTTGCGCTCTTTGTGGCTGCGGAAAATCATTGCCACCTCTTCGAGCGAGGTGTTGCCGGCACGTTCTCCTATGCCGTTGATGGTCACCTCCACCTGGCGTGCCCCGTTGAGTACGCCCTCCACGGTGTTGGCTGTTGCCATGCCGAGGTCATTGTGGCAGTGGGTGGAAATAACGGCGTTGTGGATGCCGTTGACATGCTCCATCAGATATTTAATCTTTGCACCGTATTCGTCCGGCAGGCAGTAGCCCGTTGTGTCGGGGATGTTGACCACCGTTGCCCCGGCTTTGATTACCGCCTCAACCACACGTGCCAGATACTCGTTGTCGGTGCGCCCGGCATCTTCGCAGTAGAACTCCACGTCCTCCACGTATTTCTTTGCATATCGGGTGGCAGCTATGGCGCGCTCAAGTATATCCTCTTGGTTGGAGTTGAACTTATAGCGGATATGATAGTCGGATGTGCCTATACCGGTATGTATGCGCCCCCGCTTGGCAAACTTAAGGGCGTCGGCAGCCACGTCTATGTCCTTCTCTACGGCGCGTGTCAAGGCGCAGACGGTTGGCCACGTAACGGCTTTGGATATCTCAACCACACTGTTGAAGTCGCCCGGACTGGATACTGGGAAACCTGCCTCAATCACATCTACACCCAGTCCTTCGAGTGCTCGTGCCACCTGAATCTTCTCAACGCTGTTCAATTGACATCCCGGCACCTGCTCTCCGTCGCGCAACGTGGTGTCGAAAATAAATAATCTGTCTGACATTGTCTCTTCCTTCTTGTTTTGTCTTCTTCTTTTGCTGTCGATTATACCCCACGTTGGCGCGCGAGGGAATTGCTTAAAAGCATCTACCCCGCGATGCCTCGCGGGGTAGTGTTGTTTTAGTTGTTCTCCGGGCGGAGCTTACGAACCACAGCACCCGTACGCCACATCTCACTGTCGCGGAGGGCAGCCAGTTCTTTGTTCAGACCTTCACGGTAGTTGGGCTTGCTGTTCGTGTCGATAGAACGCTGAGCCTCGTTGCCGCAAGCCACTTCCTTATAAAGTTTCTCGAACACCGGCTTGGTTGCATCGTGGAACGGGCCCATCCAGTCGAGGGCACCACGCTGAGCCGTGGTAGAGCAGTTGGCATACATCCAGTCCATACCGTTCTCGGCAAACAGAGGCATAAGCGACTGCGTCAGCTCCTCAACCGTTTCGTTGAAAGCTTCCGAGGGGTCGTGACCGTTCTCACGCAGCGTCTCATACTGTGCAAGGAGCAAACCCTGGATGGCACCCATCAGTGTACCGCGCTCGCCGGTAAGGTCGGAATAAACTTCCTTCTTGAAGGTTGTCTCGAACAGATAGCCCGAACCAACACCAATACCGAGGGCAATAACACGGTCCCAAGCCTTACCCGTAGCATCCTGGAAGATGGCGTAGCTCGAGTTCAAGCCGCGGCCCTGAAGGAACATACGACGAAGCGACGTACCCGAACCCTTGGGGGCAATCATGATAACATCTATATCGGAAGGAGGAATGATGTGTGTGCGCTCCTTGTAAGTGATACCAAAGCCGTGAGAAAAATAGAGAGCCTTGCCGGCTGTCATATACTTCTTGATACGCGGCCATACCTCAATCTGAGCAGCGTCGGAGAGAAGATACTGTATGATGGTACCTCTTTCGCATGCTTCTTCTATCTCAAACAGGGTTTCTCCCGGTACCCATCCGTCGGCAACTGCCTTGTCCCATGTCTTGCCACCCTTACGCTGGCCAACAATCACGTTGAAGCCATTGTCGCGAAGGTTAAGGCTCTGACCCGGACCTTGCACGCCGTAGCCGATAACTGCGATTGTCTCGTTCTTCAATACCTCTCTTGCCTTTTCCAATGGAAACTCATCGCGGGTAACTACGTTCTCGTCAACACCGCCAAAATTTATTACTGCCATTTTAATTAGTTGTTTTTAGCAGCCGCAGCCCATGCTGCAGCCATTATTAATAAATTCATTCAAATATCACTTTCGAACGGCAGACGGGTTCAGCCCCGTTCTTCCGTATCTCTATATCATATTCATCCTCCCCGGTCTTCTCGCGGAAAAACGAGAGAGTGTCGCCAAAATAGCTCTCCATGATGTATGCAATCTCGAACCGCTTCAGATACTTCTCCCGGAACATGTCCACGGGAAAGAGGTCAAGTATGTGTTCGATGTATTTCACGCTGTTCACGTGGCCGTTGATGTCGATGTCGCTATAGCGCACCTCCTGGCTGCGCACGGGCTCCGTAGCACTCACCTTCACACGCGAAGGGCGGCTAATAGGGCAAGGACGGTCACTGATGTAGTCGTTGATTTTCCCCTCGTGGAGCGTCAAGAGGTCTGCCGGCTTGCGGGTCTCCACGTTTATCATCGCCCAGATGCTGCGCGCATAGCCCAGCACCTCGCCATCCTCGGATACCACCTCGAAGTTGCGGTCGGTAAAGAGACGGTATACGTTCTCCACCCAGGTGATAATCTTATACCTTTCATACTGGCGCGGCATGCGTTTCATCTCGATGGCAAGGCGCGAGAGCACCCAGGTGTAATGGCTCTCGTTCAGTTCCGCTATGCCAAAGCCGCGACTCTCGGAGTGGGCATCGGCGCAGTTAAGCATCTCGTTGCCCAGCACGCTGAGGGTAAGATGTCCAGTGAAGTCGAGGTGGAAGGTATCCGCCTCGTAAGTGCAACTGCTTGTCTTATGGTCTAAGTTCTCCATCTCACACAAAGGCTCATTTCAGTTCATCGTGTCTCTCCTCCCGCTTGTTGAGATACTCGCTCACACGCTCCACACGGCTCTTGGTGATGGCTATACGACCCGAGCGCACAAACTGAAGGAGGCAGTTCATCCCCTGAAGCTCGTTGAAGAGCGAGGTTATCTCTTCGCTCATGCCCGACTTCTCCACTATGCTGTAAACGGGGTTCACCTCCACTATGCGGGCGTTGTAGAGACGTATCACCTTCGATGCCTGTGGGGTCTGCTGAAACTCTGCAGTAGAGAGCTTGTAGAGCGCCACCTCGTGCTGGAATATCTCGTCGTCCACATAATAGTGTGCCTGAATGACCCCCACCTTCTTCTCTATCTGCTTCACCACATTCTTTATGCTCTCCTCGTCGCTCCATGCCGTGATGGTGTATTTGTGTACACCGTTGATACTCGAAGCCGATACGTTGAGGCTCTCGATATTGATTTGCCTGCGGGTAAACACGGCGGTAATCTGGTTGAGCAGACCGGCAATGTTCTCTGAGTAGACAATCAATGTGTATAATGTATTATCCATATATTCCATAAGTTAACATTCCAACAACATCTCATTTACGGAATTTCCCGGAGGTGTCATGGGCAACACGTTGCCCTCCTCAATGACGCACACCTCCAAAAGATATGCTCCCGAGGCAGCAAGCATCCTCTCAATGGCGGGACCAAGGTTCTCTCTCTTCAGCACCCTCTCGCCAGGGATATGATAGGCAGCCGCTATCTGTATGTAGTCGGGGTTCATCATCGGCGTGAACGAATAACGGCGATTGAAGAACATGGCTTGCCATTGGCGCACATTGCCAAGGAAGTTGTTGTTGAGCACCACAATCTTCACCTTTGCCCCCTGCTCCATCACCGTGCCCAGCTCGTGGATGCTCATCTGCAGTCCGCCGTCACCCATGAAGGCACATACCACGCGCTGGGGAGCGCCAAATGTGGCGCCTATGGCTGCCGGGAGGCCATAGCCCATCGTTCCAAGACCTCCGGAAGTCACTATACTGCGGTTCTTGCTGTAGCGGAAATAGCGGGCAGACATCATCTGGTTCTGACCCACGTCGGTCACCAGCACTGCCTCGTCGTGCGTTGCATCACTCACCATGCGCACCACCTCCCCCATGCGGATGGGACCATCCTTGGGGTGTATCTCTTTTTCTATCACCTCACGCTCTTCCTTCTCCTCAAGGGGACGGAAGCTGTCGTTCCATTCCTTATGCGATGCGGGGCGGATAAGCTCAGTGAGTCGGCGCAAGGTGTCCTTACAATTACCCAACACAGCCACGTCCACCTTCACGTTCTTGTTTATCTCCGAAGGGTCGATGTCAAGGTGTATAATCTTTGCCTGCTTGGCATAGGTGGCAAGGTTACCCGTCACGCGGTCGTCGAAACGCATACCCACTGCGATGATGACATCGCTCTCGTTGGTCTTGACGTTAGGTCCCAAGTTGCCATGCATGCCCAGCATTCCTTTATTCAACGGATGGGAAGAAGCGAGGGCAGAAAGTCCCAAAAGCGTGCATCCGCAAGGCAGGTCGGCTTTCTCCACGAAACTCACCAACTCCTCTTGGGCACCGCCAAGCTCCACACCCTGTCCCACCAGCACCAACGGGCGCTTGGAGGCATTTATCAGTGCCGCCGCATCCTTCAACGACTGCTCGTCGGTGTCGGGCACCGGCACATAGCTACGGATGAAATCAATCTTCACGGGGCTGTAGGTTGTCTTCTCCACCTGTGCGTTCTTGGCAAAGTCGAGCACCACAGGTCCGGGGCGACCGCTCCCGGCGATGTAGAAAGCCCTTGCCACTGCCCATGCCACGTCTTCGGCACGGCGTATCTGGTAGCTCCACTTCGAGATAGGCTGAGTGACGCCCACGAGGTCGACTTCCTGAAAGGCATCGCTGCCCAAGAACGCCGTGCCCACCTGTCCGGCTATCACCACTATCGGGGTACTGTCAATCATGGCATCGGCAATGCCGGTGATGGTGTTCGTGGCACCCGGTCCGCTGGTCACGATGCATACGCCCACCTTGCCCGACACGCGGGCATAACCCTCGGCGGCATGCGTGGCACCCTGCTCGTGGCGCACGAGGATATGCTTAAGCTCATCCCTGTGGTCGTACAAGGCATCAAACACCGGCATAATGGTTCCTCCCGGGTAACCGAAGATGGTATCCACCCCCTCGGCTATCAATGCCTTCAGCAAAGCCTCCGAGCCCGTTATCTTCTGCTTCTCCATACAATCCTTGTTATATTATTCTTACTCCACCCTTGTCTGCCGAGGCAACCATATTGGCGTATGCCCTCAGCGCCTTCGACACCGTACGCCGGCGCATTGGCGGGGTGAAGGCATCCTTGCCACGGGCCTCTTCCTTCTTGCGGCGCTCTGCCAACTCTTCGTCGCTAAGGCGCACGCTTATCTTTCTTTGGGGGATATCTATCTCAATTATGTCGCCGTCCTTCACCAGTCCGATTGCTCCGCCGGCAGCTGCCTCGGGAGATATATGCCCGATGGAGAGACCGGAGGTACCGCCAGAGAATCGTCCGTCAGTAATCAAGGCACACTCCTTGCCGAGGTGGCGACTCTTTATATATGATGTAGGATAGAGCATCTCCTGCATGCCCGGTCCGCCTTTCGGACCTTCGTAGGTTATCACCACCACGTCGCCGGCTACCACCTTGCCGCCAAGGATACCCTCACAGGCAGAGTCCTGCGAGTCGAATACCTTTGCGGGACCGGCAAAGCGGAAGATACTCTCGTCCACTCCCGCTGTCTTTACCACGCAGCCATCCTGAGCAATATTGCCGTAAAGCACTGCCAAGCCGCCGTCCTTCACGTAGGCATGCTCCACATCGCGGATACATCCCCCGGCGCGGTCGGTATCCAAAGTCTTATAGTAGTTCTCCTGCGAGCCGAGCACAAGGTTGTACTTGCAGGCCGGGGCACTCTTATACAATACCATCGCCTCTTCGGATACCTTATCCGATGTGATGCTGTATTTTTCTATTGCCTCGCCCAATGTGAGGAAGTCTACACGCTTGACATTGGTGTCCACCAAACCTGCCTTTGCCAGCTCGTTCATTATACCCATAACGCCACCGGCACGGTTAACGTCCTCCACATGGTAGCTGCAACTCGGTGCCACCTTACATATCACCGGCGTCTTGCGCGAGAGGATATCGATATCCTTCATCGTGAAGTCTGCCTCAGCCTCGTGTGCCACAGCAAGGAGGTGGAGCACAGTATTGGTGGAACCGCCCATGGCAATGTCGAGCGTCATGGCGTTGAGGAATGCCTCGCGGGTAGCAATACTGCGGGGTAGCACACTCTCGTCGCCGTCGCGATAATATTTATAGGCATTCTCCACTATCTTCTGCGCTGCCTTACGGAAGAGATGTGCGCGGTTGACATGCGTTGCCACCACCGTGCCGTTGCCCGGGAGCGACAATCCTATCGCCTCGGTGAGGCAGTTCATTGAGTTGGCAGTAAACATACCCGAGCAGCATCCGCATGTGGGGCACGCCCTGCGCTCCACTTCTGCCACCTGCTCATCGCTAACACTCTCGTCTGCCGCCTCTATCATGGCGTCGATAAGGTCAAGGGCACGACCATTGAGATTTCCTGCCTCCATTGGTCCGCCGGAGACAAATATCGTAGGGATGTTGAGCCTCATCGCTGCCATCATCATTCCCGGAGTTATCTTGTCGCAGTTGCTGATGCACACCATCGCGTCTGCCTTATGCGCATTCACCATATACTCCACGCTGTCGGCAATGATATCCCTCGAGGGCAGGGAATAGAGCATCCCGTCGTGACCCATGGCTATGCCGTCGTCGATGGCTATGGTATCGAACTCGGCAGCAAAGCAGCCCAGCTTCTCTATCTCTTCCTTCACCTTCTGACCTATCTCGTGAAGGTGCACATGCCCCGGCACAAACTGCGTGAACGAATTCACAATGGCTATAACCGGACGACCCAGTTGTTCTTCCTTCATGCCGCAAGCGCGCCACAAAGCCCTGGCGCCTGCCATACGACGTCCCTCGGTACTATACGAACTTCTCAACGGATTCTTCATCGCTCTCCCTTTCTTCTTTTTCTTTGTTTGTCTTATCTCAATAAAAAAGCCCCTCTCCTTCGTGGGAGAACGGCTTCAAAAAATTCTATTTACTGATTTCGCAACACTTTCACACCATTCTCCCTTACCTGCTAACTATTAGAAGGACCACCACGAGAATAATATGCAACACGCTGTTCATCATTTTCCGTCTGTTTTTTGATGCCGCAAATGTATGACAACAATTCGTACCGACAAAGAAATTAAAAGAAAAATCTCGCTTTTCCTTTCAATTATCAACAAAACACACCCATTACCTTACATATCTCATACTTTTACCCTCCTTCCCCCGATAATTTACAACTTCACACAACTCTATCTGTCATTCCTAACACGAGAGCCACCCATCACCATCCACACCACATCATCTCGCCTTATTGTCATTCCGGGCAACAACCCGGAATGACAACATGAGGAGATGACATATATATAATGTATATAACGGCAAAGAGACCCCGGTAGAGGCGAGGGGAATACATCTTTGCAGATTAAGCGTTACCTTTGGGGCAACATAACAACAAAAACCCCCAAGGATATGAACGAACAGATAGAACAGATTGCCCAGCGTCTGTCAGGGCTGCGCGATGCCCTGGAGATAAGTCCCGAGGAGATTGCCAAGGTATGCGGTCTCACCACGGAGCAATATATAGAGCTTGAGAGTGGCAAGACGGATATCTCCGTCAGCCTTCTTCACCGTATCTCGCAAGCCTATGGTGTGGAGCTCACCACATTGATGTTTGGCGACGAGCCGAAGATGAGTAGCTACTTCATTACGAGAAAGGGTAAGGGTGTGGCAGTGGAGCGCACCAAGGCATACAAGTACCAGTCGTTGGCGGCAGGCTTCCAAGGACGAAGAGCCGACCCGTTTATGGTGACCGTACACCCCACGGAGGAAGACCGTCCGGTGTATCTCAATTCGCATCCGGGTCAGGAATACAACCTTGTGCTCAGGGGGCGTTTGCTTCTTAGGATAAACAACAAGGATTTGATATTGGAGGAAGGAGACAGCATATATTTCGATTCGGGGCAGCCCCACGGCATGAAGGCCTTGGACGACGAGAAGGTATGTTTCCTTGCCATCATTCTATAAAACATGAGGGAGAAGAGAATTATGTTAGAGAGATTTTTGAATCAAACGAGCTTCGCCTCACAGGAGGATTTCAGAGAGAACTTCAAGATAAAGGTGCCCGAGAACTTCAACTTCGGATACGACGTGGTGGACGCATGGGCAAAAGAAGAGCCGGATAAGAAGGCCATGTGTTGGACCAACGACCACGGCGAGCATATCGACTTCACCTTTGCTGACATGAAACGGTATACCGACATGACGGCATCCTATTTCCAATCCCTCGGCATCGGTCACGGCGACATGGTGATGCTTATACTGAAACGCAGATATGAGTTTTGGTTTTCCATCATTGCCCTCCATAAGCTTGGGGCAGTGGTCATCCCGGCAACCCACCTCTTGACAAAGAAAGATATTGTATACCGCAACCGTGCTGCCGACATCAAGATGATAGTATGCGCCGGCGAGGAGATTATCACGCGCCACATCATTGACGCTCTGCCGGAATCGCCCAGCATAGAGAAACTGGTATCCGTTGGTCCGCTTGTGCCCGAGGGCTTCGAGGACTTCCATAAGGGCATAGAGAATGCTGTGCCGTTTGTGCGCCCCACGCATCCCAACAGCAACGACGACATCTCGCTGATGTATTTCACCTCCGGCACAACGGGTAACCCCAAGATGGTGGCACACGACTTCACCTACCCCCTGGGGCATATCGCCACGGGTTGCTTCTGGCATAACCTCCACCACGACAGTCTGCACCTCACCATTGCCGACACGGGATGGGGCAAGGCTGTATGGGGCAAGCTCTACGGGCAATGGATTGCCGGGGCTACGGTGTTTGTTTACGACCACGAGAAGTTCACCCCCGCCGACATGCTGAAGATGATACAGGACTACAAGATAACTTCTCTGTGTGCTCCCCCAACAATCTTCCGCTTCCTGATACGCGAGGACCTCACTAAATACGACCTCTCCTCTCTTGAGTATTGTACAATAGCCGGCGAGGCACTCAACCCCGCCGTGTTTGAGGCTTTCCACCGCCTTACAGGCATCAAGCTGATGGAGGGATTCGGACAGACGGAGACAACCCTTACGGTTGCCACTTTCCCGTGGATGGAACCCAAGCCCGGGTCGATGGGTATGCCCAACCCACAATACGACGTGGACCTTATCCGCGGCGACGGTACACGTGCCGAGGACGGCGAGCAGGGACAGATTGTTATCCACACCGAAAAGGGCAAACCTCTGGGATTGTTCAAGGAATACTACCGTGCTCCGGAGCTGACGAGCGAGGCTTGGCACGACGGCATATATTATACGGGCGACGTGGCTTGGCGCGACGAGGACGGATACCTGTGGTTTGTGGGCCGTACCGACGACGTGATAAAGAGCTCGGGCTATCGTATCGGCCCGTTTGAGGTGGAGAGTGCACTGATGACCCACCCGGCAGTGGTGGAATGTGCCATCACGGGTGTACCCGACGAGATAAGAGGTCAGGTGGTGAAGGCCACCATAGTGCTCGCTAAAGAATATCGCGAACGTGCCGACGAGGCATTGGTGAAGGAACTACAGGACCATGTGAAGAGGGTTACTGCCCCGTATAAATACCCCCGTGTGGTGGAGTTCGTGAAGGAACTGCCCAAGACCATCAGTGGAAAGATTCGCCGCGTGGAGATTAGAGACAACGATAAGAAGAAATAGAAAATGGCATACCGATTTTCGCGTATAGCGGTAAAGATAGGAAGCAACGTGCTGACAAGGCGCGACGGCTCGCTGGATGTCACCCGCATGTCAGCGTTGGTGGACCAGGTGGCTGAGCTTCGCCGTGGAGGCATGGAGGTGGTGTTGATATCCTCCGGAGCTGTTGCTTCGGGGCGCAGTGAGGTGAAGCCGGGAAAGAAGCTCGACGCCGTATCGGCCCGCCAGCTCTACTCCGCCGTGGGACAAGCCAAGCTTATCAACCGTTACTTCGAGTTGTTTCGCGAGCATAAGATAGCCTGCGGACAGGTGCTCACCACGAAGGAGAGCTTCGGCAGTCGCTCGCACTACCTCAACCAGAAGCATTGCATGGACGTGATGCTCGAGAACGGGGTTATACCTATAGTCAACGAAAACGACACCATATCCGTGACGGAGCTGATGTTTACCGACAACGACGAACTCTCGGGTCTCATCGCCACGATGATGGGTATGGATGTTCTCGTCATACTCAGCAACGTGGACGGCATCTATAGCGGCAACCCCTCCGACCCCGAGGCAAAAGTGATACCCCGGGTGGACGGAAAGGCAGAAGACCTCAGCGAGTACGTGCACACCAACAAGTCGTCGTTTGGCCGCGGAGGCATGCTGACGAAATGTGCCATTGCCCGCAAGGTGGCAGACGAGGGCATAGCCGTAATCATTGCCAACGGCAAACGGGAGAACATTCTCCCCTCGCTTATGGAGGAGGGCAGCACGGAGGTTTGCACCTTCTTTGTGCCGGGGAAGAAGAGTGTCAGCAGCGTAAAGAAATGGATTGCCCACTCCGAAGGCTTTGCCAAAGGAGAGATACATATCGACAGGGGGACAGAGAAAGCCCTCGAGGGCAGCAAAGCCACGAGTCTGCTGCTTGTGGGCGTCACCTCCATCATTGGCGACTTCGAGAAGAACGACATCGTGAGGATTGTGAACACCGGTGGCAAGCAGATTGGCGTGGGTTGCGCCGCATACAGCAGCCGCGAAGCCACAGCCCTCATTGGGCAACGCGACAAAAAACCACTGGTGCACTACGACTATTTATATCTTGACTAACATGACAACATCCGTAGAAGAACTTCTGAGAGAAAGCGCCTCGGCATCACGCCGTCTCGTCACTCTCAGCGATGAAGAGATATGCCGCATACTTTGCGACACGGCAAAAGAGTTAAACAACCATAAGGCGGAGATACTCTCTGCCAACGAGGAAGACCTCAGCCGCATGAGTTTGTCCGATGCCAAGTACGACCGCCTGAAGCTTACCCCCGAGCGCATCGAGGGGATAGCCCGTGACATGAAGATGGTAGCCACCCTGCCCTCTCCCTTAGGCAAAATCCTCAGCGAGTGGACAAGACCCAACGGCATGGTGATACGTAAGGTGAGTGTGCCCTTCGGACTTATCGGGGTGATATACGAAGCACGGCCCAACGTCACTGCCGACGTGTTCTCGCTATGCCTCAGGAGTGGCAACGCCTGTGTGTTGAAAGGCGGCAAGGATGCCGACGGTTCCAACCGCGCAATAACCCGTGTTATCCACAGCGTGCTTGAGCAGCACGGCTTGCCCACTGCCGTCTGCCAGCTATTGCCTGCCAAGAGGGAGGCCACAGCCGAGCTTCTCAACGCCGTAGGGCTGGTGGACCTCATCATACCCCGCGGCAGCAAGAGTCTGATTGACTTCGTGAGAGAGAATGCCCGCGTGCCGGTGATAGAGACAGGTGCCGGCATCTGCCATACCTACTTCGACAAGGACGGCGACAAGGAGAAGTGCCGCAACATTGTGTGCAACGCCAAGACACGCCGCGTGAGTGTATGCAATGCCCTCGACTGCCTCATCATCCATCGCGACAGGCTTGAGGACCTTGCCTATATATGCGGCAAGATGATAGACAGTCGCGTCATCATCTATGCCGACCCCCTCGCCATGGATGCCCTGAGAGGCAAATACCCCGAGGAACTGCTCAAAGAAGCCACGCCGGAAAGCTATGGCACCGAGTTCCTGGACTATAAGATGAGCATACGCACCGTAGGCAGCCTTGAAGAGGCACTCGAGCATATCTCCCGCTATGGCTCGAAGCATAGCGAAAGCATAGTAAGCGAATCCGAAGATGCCATAGCATTGTTCCAGGAGATGGTGGATGCCGCCTGCGTGTATGCCAACGTATCTACAGCCTTCACCGACGGTGCACAGTTTGGCTTCGGTGCGGAGATAGGCATAAGCACGCAGAAGCTGCATGCCCGCGGGCCAATGGCACTCCCCGAGCTCACCACCTACAAATACCTCATAAGTGGGAACGGACAGATACGTGAGTCGTAAGGGACGGACCTGAAATCCGCTGCGAGTAGCTACCTTTGCCACATTCAGACAACGAAGAACTTTAAAAAAGAAAAGATATGAGACATTTTACCTGCGTAAAGGATTTGGGTGACCTCCAAGGGGCACTCAACGAGGCTTTCGAAATCAAGAAAGACCGTTTCCAATTCTCCGAACTCGGTCGCAACAAGACCCTCTTGATGATATTCTTCAACTCCAGCCTGCGTACACGCCTCTCCACTCAGAAGGCGGCAATGAATCTTGGGATGAACACCATGGTGCTCGACGTTAACCAGGGAGCATGGAAACTGGAGACAGAGCGCGGCGTCGTGATGGACGGCGACAAGCCCGAGCACCTTCTCGAGGCCATACCCGTGATGGGCTGCTATTGCGACATAATCGGGGTGCGCTCCTTTGCCCGTTTCGAGAACAAGCAAGACGACTATGGCGAGAAGATTCTCAATGAGTTCATAGAATATTCCGGCCGCCCGGTGTTTAGCATGGAGGCTGCCACACGCCATCCGCTGCAGAGCTTTGCCGACCTCATCACCATTGAGGAATACAAGAAGACAGCACGCCCCAAGGTGGTCATGACCTGGGCACCCCATCCCAAAGCCCTGCCGCAAGCCGTGCCCAACAGCTTTGCCGAGTGGATGAACGCAACGGACTACGAGTTCGTTATCACCCATCCCGAAGGCTATGAGCTGGACGAGAAGTTTGTTGGCAATGCCCGCGTGGAATACGACCAGAAGAAAGCCTTTGAGGGTGCCAACTTCATCTATGCCAAGAACTGGTCGGCATACAAAGACCCGAACTACGGACAGGTGATAAACATGGACCGCAGCTGGACCGTGGATACCGAGAAGATGGCGCTGACCAACAATGCCTACTTCATGCACTGCCTGCCCGTACGCCGCAACATGATTGTATCCGACGACGTGATAGAAAGTCCGCAAAGTATTGTCATCCCCGAAGCCGCCAACCGCGAGATATCCGCACAAACGGTACTGAAGAAAATCCTCATGGACTTATAAAGACAATCATACGAGGGCGCGTCGTGGTATCAAAACCCGGCGCACCCTTTTTTTGCGTTTAAACATCCCGCGCAAAAGGGCAAACTGCCGCAATCTTCCCTCATGCAGACGTGCAAGTAGCAAGATTCCGGGAGCAACAGCCTCATGCAGACGTGCAAGTAGCAAGATTCCGGGAGCAATACCTTCATGCAGCCGTGCAAGTGACAAGATTCCGGTGGCAACACCTTCATGCAGCCGTGCAAGTAGCAAGATTTCGGAAGCAACAGCCTCATGCAACCGTGCATGAAGCAAGATTTCGGACACAATGTCTCTTTTACGGCGTGCATGAAGCAAGATTTCGGGGACAATGGCACTTTCACCATCTGCATGAGGCAAGATTTCGCAAACAACACCTTCATGCAGGTGTGCATGAAGCCATTGTTCGGACACAATGTCACTTTCACTGTCTGCATGAAGCAAGATTTCACAAACAACAGCACTTTCACGACGTGCATGAAGCAAGAACACGGACGCCGACGGCACTTTTCGCCCGGAGGATAATGCCTTACGGCGTATAAACAAGAAAGCCACCCGGGGAGGGACGACTTTGCTTTGAGTATTTTGCTATCAGCGTCACTACACCTTCATGGAGAAATGCCGGAAAGTGGGCATTCTTATACCTCGCGATTCTCGCGGTAGAATCGCGAATAAAAAAGGCCGCGCCATTCTTCCGACGCAGCCTTCAAGATTAAATCTTCTTCGGGGACTCTCTAATAGTTGTTGTAGAGATATCTCTTGATGCTCTTCTTGGGAGTCTTCTCGAACTCCGTGGGGTAGAGCTGAATCTCGGAAACACGTTCGTAGACCGCCAGCTGCTTGTTCAGCTCGGCACGGTTCTGCTCCATGATAACCGGGAGGTCGGCATGCGAAACACCTGTGCCGTCCACCATATCATAGTCGGGATATACCAAAGCCACCAGCTTGCCGTTCTTCTCCACCACCACGCTCTCCATCACGAAGGGCAGGTTGTTTACCTTCGACTCAATCTCCTCGGGGTATATGTTCTGTCCGTTGGCACCAAGAATCATTGTCTTGCTGCGACCGCGGATATAGATGCGGTTGTCGTGGTCGATGGTGCCAAGGTCACCCGTGCGAAGCCATCCGTCGTCGGTAAACGTGCGTGCAGTGGCCTCCTCGTTTTTGTAGTAACCCTTCATCACGTTCTCTCCGCGCACCTGAATCTCCCCTACCTTATTATACGGGTCATCAGAATCGATGCGCACCTCCATGATACCCTTCAGTATCTGTCCGCAGGAGCCGGGCACATAGTCGCGGTTGTTGTCGTAGCTGATAAGCGGTCCGCACTCCGTCATGCCGTAGCCGATGGTGAAGGGAAACTTTATCTTATGCAGAAACTCTGTCACCTCGTCGTTCATGGCAGCGCCACCCACTATCACCTCGCGGAAATGCCCACCCAAGGCATCTATCAGTCTCTTGCGTATCTGGGCATAGATGCGTGAAGCCAACAGAGGTATGCTCAGTGCCACCCTCATTGTCTTCTTCTCGAGTTGCGGGAGAATCATCTTCTTATATATCTTCTCGAGGATAAGAGGCACGGTGAGGATAAGGTTGGGCTTAACGTCTTCGAACGCCTTGAGGAGGATTTTGGGCGAGGGCACCTTGCCAAGCAGATAGACATGCACGCCGAAGGCCATCGGCACAAGCAGGTTGAAGGCACAGCTATAGGCATGCGCCAAAGGCAGGAAGCACAGCTCCTTCTCACCACGGAAGAGAAGGTCCAGGGTACGGGCATAGGTCACGTTGCCCGCCAGGTTGTTGGCTGTAAGCATAACGCCCTTGCTGAACCCGGTGGTGCCGGAGGTGTAGTTGATTTCCACCACCACGTCGTTCTCTATGTCGGCATACTTGATATCATCCCGCGAGAATCCGCCGGGATATTTCTCCTTCATCTTCCCGTCAATCTGTTTTATCTGCTTCTGGATATTCTCGCCATCACGTTGATGCAGACAGCGGAAATCTGACAGCGAGAACACGCCGCGCACCTCTTGGATGCGGTCTTCTTCCAACGAATCCCATATGCGGTCGCTGACAAACAAGAAAGCCGACTCGGAATGGTTGATGATGTGATGAATGTCGTTGGGATTGAAATCCTGTAGGATAGGCACGATGATGGCCCCGTAGGTTATGGTCGCCATATACACAATACACCAGTTGGTACTGTCTTTGCCCACCAAGGCAATCTTGTCGCCCTTAACAATCGAGCATTCCTCAAACAGGATATGAAGACGTGCTATCTTTTTCGCCACATCTTCGAACGTAAGGGTAACATCGTTGCTATAGTCCGTCACCGCCGGCAGCGACCAGTTATCCTTGAAACTCTTCTCGTATATCTTAATAAAGTTCTCTTGTATCATAGCACAATCGATTAAATTCTGTGCAAAAGTACGCACTCCCCATAACATACACAAGCACCCGGAATACTCTCTTTATGCCGAAATATTTTCGCTAAATTTGCGCGCAGTAAATCTCAATTGCGATGATAGACAGAAGCATATTCGAGGACAAGACAGCAGCCTATTACACCCTTGGGTGCAAGCTCAACTTCGCCGAGACCTCTGCCATAGGGAAGGTTCTTACCGAAAACGGGATACGCAAGGTGCGCCCGGGAGAGACGGCAGACATCTGCGTGGTGAACACCTGTTCGGTGACGGAGCTTGCCGACAAGAAATGCCGCGGGGCCATTCGCCGCATCATCCGCCGGCATCCGGGGGCCTTCGTGGTGGTGACAGGTTGTTACGCACAGCTCAAAAGCGAGGACGTTGCCCATATAGAGGGAGTGGACCTTGTGTTGGGTGCCGAACATAAACAGGATATCCTTATGTATCTTGGCGACTTGAAGAAGAAAGATGGTATGGGGGAGATTATCACCACCCAAACGAAAGACATACGGAAATTTGCCCCTTCGTGTTCGGCGGACGACCGCACGCGCCATTTCCTTAAGGTGCAAGACGGCTGCGACTACTTCTGCTCCTATTGCACCATACCTTTTGCCCGCGGACGAAGCCGCAACGGCAGCATCGCCAGCATGGTGGCTCAAGCCCGGGAGGCAGCCCTCAAGGGAGGCAAGGAGATTGTGCTTACGGGGGTCAACATCGGCGACTTCGGCAAGTCCACAGGCGAGACCTTCATCGACCTTATCCGTGCTCTTGATGAGGTGGAGGGCATAGTGCGCTACCGCATCTCGTCCATCGAGCCCAACCTCATCACCGACGAGGCAATAGATTTCGTGGCCTCCAGCAAGAGGTTTGCCCCACATTTCCATATCCCCCTCCAAAGTGGTAGCGATGAGGTGCTGAAGCTGATGCGCCGCCGCTACGACACAGCATTGTTTCGCCACAAGATAGAGAAGGTGAAGGAGGTTATGCCCCACGCCTTCATCGGGGTGGACGTGATTGTAGGCACGCGGGGCGAGAGCGACGCACTCTTTGAAGAGACACGCACCTTCCTCGAGAGCCTCGACATAAGTCAGCTGCATGTGTTCAGCTACTCCGAACGCCCCGGCACACAGGCTCTGAAGATAGACCACCCGGTTCCCCCTCAAACAAAGCATGCCCGCAGCCGACAGCTGCTCGACATCTCCGAAAGGAAGCTGAAAGCCTTCTACAACGCCCACGTGGGTTGCGAGGCAATGGTGCTGTTCGAGCACACCCGCAAGGGAGGTATGATGTATGGCTTTACGGAAAACTATATCAAGGTGGAGACCCCCTACAACCCCGCCCTTGCCAACGAAGTGCGGAGGGTGAAGCTCTTGGGGTGGAACAACGACTCCACTGCAATGACATGTAACATTTTACCCCTTTGATTTCTCATGTGGACAAAACTACAATTCAAACTACTCTATCTATGGGTGACGATACATTCTTGGCTGCCCATGCGGGTATTGTATGTGCTGAGCGACGTGCTCTATGTGCTTATCTATCGGGTGGCGCGATACAGACTGAAGGTGGTACGCAGGAACATGAAGGCATCCTTCCCCGAGAAGTCGAAATCAGAACTGAGGAAGCTTGAGATGGCCTTCTATCATCACTTTGCCGACTATGTGGTTGAGGTGATAAAGTTGGGCGACATAAGACCCCACGAGGCGGTGAGCCGCGCACGCATCAAGAACCCCGAGATGATATCCCGTTTGTTGGAAGAGGGACATACCACCATCGTTGCCTTGATGGCACACTATGGCAACTGGGAATGGTACACCAATGCCCCCATGATACTACCCTATACGCTTAGAGTATGGCAGATATACCGTCCGCTGAAGAACAAGGTGATGGACGACATGCTTATAGACCTCCGCTCACGCTTTGGAGCCTTTGGTCTAAAAAAGAACGACACGGTGCGCGAGATGGTGAGGCTGAAACGCGAGGGTAGCCAGAACCTCGTAATCTTCATCGCCGACCAGACCCCGAGTAAGGCCAACCTGCACTACTGGACAACCTTCTTGGGCCAAGACACCCCAATGCTAAACGGGGCAGAACGCATCGCAAGGAAGCTGGACCTTCCGGTGGTGTTTCTCGACGTGGAGAAAGTAAGGCGCGGCTACTACACCATGGAGTTGAAGCTGATAGCCTCGCATGCCAAAGAGACTGCCGAGAACGAGATTACCGAGACCTATGCACGCATGACGGAGACAATGATACTCCGCAACCCTGCCTATTGGCTTTGGACACACAAACGTTGGAAATATAAGAGAAACGACAATGAACAACACACAACCGGCAACTAAGAAAGTATCTGTAGTTATACTCAACTGGAACGGCGCGAAGCTGCTGGAGGAGTTCCTACCTTCGGTCATAAGTCACACGCCCGAGGAGAAGGCTGAAATCGTCATTGCCGACAACGGCTCCACCGACAATTCCATCTCCATGCTGAGGGAGAAGTTCCCTTCTCTGAGACTCACACTTCTCGATAAGAACTATGGCTTTGCCGAAGGTTACAACAAAGCCATCGGGGAGATAGACTCTGAATACACCGTCCTTCTCAACAGCGATGTGGAAGTAACGCCCGGATGGCTCGATGCACCTATAGAAGCCCTCGATGCCGACCCCACGATTGCTGCCGCCCAACCCAAGATACTCTCGTGGCGCAACAGGGAATACTTCGAATATGCCGGTGCAGCCGGAGGCTATTTGGATATCTATGGCTACCCCTTCTGCCGCGGACGGGTGCTCCACGTGGTGGAAAAAGACATGGGCCAGTATGACGCCCCCACCGACGTGCTTTGGGCCACGGGGGCTTGCCTCTTTGTCCGCACTGCCGTGTATAAGAAGGTAGGTGGACTGGACGAAGGGTTCTTTGCCCATCAAGAAGAGGTTGACATGTGTTGGCGACTGCGTTCGAGGGGATACCGATTGGTGTGTACTCCCCAATCGGTTGTCTACCACGTTGGCGGCGCAACCCTGAAGACGGAGAGCCCGCGCAAGACCTTCCTCAACTTCCGCAACAACCTCCTTATGCTATACAAGAACCTCCCAGAAGGGGTCTTGAGGAAAGTATTCCGCGTGCGCTTTGTGCTCGACTACATCGCCGCCTTAAAATTTCTTCTCTGCGGGCATGTCAGCAATGCCAAGGCGGTATACGATGCCCGCAAGGCCTTCCATGAGATGAAGCCCCTCTACGAAGAGAAGCGGAGGGAGAATCTCAAGTTCGCTAAGCTCACCACCATCCCAGAACTGCTGCCTTGGAGCCTCATTCTTGCCTTCTATCTCAAGGGCAAAAAGACCTTCAACAAACTTAAATCATAGCAAGGATACAATCTCACGCATGGAACTTACATGGAGACGGGGGCTCTGCACTGTCTCGTCAACATTCTCATGCGCCCAAGTGGAGCTGAAAGGAATATGTATGGCATAGCTCCCAATCCTCAGCGGAGGGAGAATGTCGGAACGCATGGAGTTGCCTATCATGAGGAACTCCTCTGGCTTAATGTTCATCCGCCGGAGCAACGCGAGATATGCCTCATCGGTCTTGTCGCTCATAATCTCCGCATGGCAGAAGAAATGGTCTATACCCGAACGGCGTAGTTTCCCCTCTTGGTCAAGAAGGTCACCTTTGGTCACCACCACCAAGCGGTAGCGCCCCTCAAGGGCAGAGAGCGTGTCTTCCACCCCATCCAACAGTTCCACCGGTCTTCTCAGCTGTTCCTTTCCCAAGAGCAATATCTTTCCTATCACCTCAACAGGCACCTTGGCTTCGGTGATGCGGATGGCAGTCTCTATCACAGAGAGGATATGTGCCTTCACTCCATAGCCGTAGAGCGACATATTGCTATCCTCCGTGGCAGCCAACTCCTTTAGCACAACCTCTTCGCTCACATACGGAGCCAACAAACGGCAGAGCTTTCTCTCCGTCTCCAGGTAATACTTCTGGTTCTCCCATAATGTATCGTCGGCATCAAAACCAACCACTTTTATCCCCTCTATCATAACTCGGAAGATTGAGTGTATGTTTCCTTAAGTATAACGGACGCGCTGCGCACGTCCCCTCCGAGCGGAGGGTTCATCTTCGATATCCTGAGCTCTATGGCAAGCAACTCAGGGAACGCCTCCTTCAAAGCCACCAGAATTCGCCCGGCGACATGCTCCAAGAGATTGGACGGAATGGCCATCTCTCGCTTTACCACCTCATATACGGTGGCGTAGTTTATGGTATCTTCTATTGCATCACTCTTTACCGCCCCCTCTATGGGCGCCGAAAGCACAAGGTCTGCCACAAAGGTGTTTCCCACCTTCCTCTCCTGTGCTTCCACCCCATGGTAAGCGTAGAATTTCATGGCATCCAGTGTTATTTGTGTTGTCATCTGTAAGTCTTTAATCTGCAAAAGCGAACAAAAGTAAACCATTCTACTCGAAAAACCGCCTATATTTGTACCTCAAACAACAAAGATATCATGATAGGAATCAAACAAAAAGAAGAGAACCCGGGTAACGGTCTCCACAACACCCTTGCCGTCGGGACAATGGTGAAAGGCAACATCATCGCAGAAACCGACTTCAGACTGGACGGTAACGTGGAAGGCGACATCAACTGTAAAAGCAAGATTGTTGTAGGTCCCAAAGCACACGTGAAGGGCAATATCGTATCCTCCAATGCTGAGATACTGGGCGAAGTGGAAGGTTCGATACACGCAGAAGGGAAGTTGGTACTGAAGTCCACTGCCAACGTCAAAGGGGATGTATTTGTTCAATCTCTCGAGATGGAACCCAACGCCCGCCTCAACGGAGTCTGCAATATGCCCTCCGCCAACGACGCCGCAAAAGAGAAGAAAGTCAAGTAGAACTCTCACTGCTTACTGGCGAAGAAAGCATTCCTTATTTCCGTCCCGAGGCAGCAATCATATCTGCTATCTTGCCATTCAGAGCATCCTCCCTCAACAGTTGCTCAAGGGTGAAATGCATCCTGTAGTGCCAATAGTTATTGGGGTTGGCGGGTACGTTGATACGCTCGGCATCGGGGTCTTTCCTTCTCAGATGCTCGGAGGTGGCAAGCCAATCCTGAATGGGTATGATGGCGAGCATCGAGTTTGCCGCCAAGTGATTGGATATTATCTTTTCGGCAATCTTCCCCGAACACTCCCTTGGAG
>CAVJCD010000005.1:0-31677 GCA_963648005.1 Tannerellaceae bacterium
AAGGAAATTTTATGGGCTATACGGTAGCGTATATTGCAAATGCTGTGCTTGGAATGAATTATCCTGACCTTGCCAAGAAATATGAAACCGACATGCAGAGACACCTCGATGCGGCAATAAAGTTAATATTTATCAAGCAACCACCAATAGCTACGGGTGATGAAGTTTCCGACATGGTTGGAGAAGTAGAACTTTAAACAAATTACAAATATGATAATTAAATTTCAAATACTTAAATCGGTGGTGGTTGACGCAGTAAAGTCAGCTACATACCTTAAAGGCAAAATGGATTCTTCTCTGCAGAACGGTGCAGAGAAGGCGTCTTACCAGGAAACCGCAGGCGAGGATGAGGTGCATATCAGAACTCTTACCCACGATTTTGATACCGCGCTAGAGATTCTCAAAACAATCTTTGTTGATTATCTTGTCCCTACTCCGCGGACTATAGGTGACAATGTTATTTATTACGACAAGGTAGACGATTCTGTTGTGCAGTTTACTCTCGATGTATCGAGACGATATAATGGAACGCTAACTGATGCTTTGGCTAGACTGTCTGCCAAATATGTAGAAGACTACATGATGTACCAGTGGTGGTTAAAAACGACCAATCTCAAACAGGCAGAACCATATCAAGCTACCCTCGCATCAGACGAGGTTGCTATAAGAAAATGTTTTGTTTTGTGCGGCCCAACAGTGCCTCCTTTGCCATATACTGACACTTTAACCGTTAAAATTGATGGTGCGGATAGCGATGGTAACGTAACTCTTAAAGAAGGCAATGATACCACATTGACATTTACAATAGACGATGGCGCTCTCGATGATATTGAGGTATACAGCGGCAATCCACGTATATTGGAAACACATAGAGGTGCCGTAAAGTCAACTTTTATACTTCACCCGTTGAGAGAAGGTGAAACATCTGTTACGGTTTATTCAAGACACAACGAGAGAAGTGTAACGTCAAAGGTTACTATAAAAGAAAGATAAGATGAAAAACTTCAATCAATTACACCCCACGCACGCAGAAAGAGAAAAGGGGTGGAAATCAGAACCAAACCCCTTTACCCCAAAACCACCACGTGCAGGACACGGATATTACGATAAGCATATTTTTGTTTATGCCAACCAGCTTTGGTATGATATAGATGCAACAACAAGTATGCTTGGACGAGCGAGACGTGGTAATCAAGCAAGTCAAGAAGATAATGTTCCCACAAACGAACGAGATAAAGAACGTCCGTTATTCTATCGGTGGTTTGATAAATATTTTAAAAAAGCCGAAGTGCTTTTGTCTGCGTATATAGTAAAGCCGGAAGGAAGAGTCCGTGACAACGCGCTAAAAGAATGGCAAGAAAAGGATGTGTGGTTAAGGATGCCGGATTATTGGGATGATTCAAGGTACGACGCTTTAGCAAAAGCTATTCATGATTATATCGTTGCGGGCGCATTATACGAGTACTTTGCAATAACGCTAACAAGCAAAGACCCGTTAACCGTAGATAAAGCCAGTGAGATTGAAGACGCGGAACTCGAAATTACGGGAGCTGTAAACGCGACAAAACCAGGAAGTCTTATACGAAGTTTAAAGCCATTTGGGTAAGAATATGGAAGATAGTGTGAAAGAATACGATGATTTAAAGACGGTAAAGGAAGTCCTGCAGGAGAAGCGAGAGAAAGCAAAACAGGCGTTGCCTGTAAGAAAGAGTGCTCAGAAAGAATTTCTTCGAGACTTCCTTTCTCGTCATCAAGACAAGTTTGAAGATTGTATGAACCAGCTAGCGGAATACGACCCGAAAACATACGTGAACATCTATAAAGATTTAATGAAACATATAATTCCGAAGCAAAGCGAAGTAAGTGTCACCCATGGTCTAGATAAGGACTTTCAGGACCTTGTCGCTCTTGGTATGACCAAAGTTGATGACACGAAGGGCTTGGAAATACAACACTCCAATATTATACATGATGCTGATTTTGTTGAACTAAAAGATTTTGCCGATGGCACTAGTTACTAGTGAGAGTATAGATGAGCTTGTTGCTGAAAACAAGAGGCGATATGAGGAAATTTACGGCCTATATAATCCTTGGACGGGAGAGGGTTGCTATGACTTTGAACACCGTGAACTACTAGAGCTGCCGGACTTCATGATACCCAAGATGTGGGTTCCAAAGGAATGCATGCGCACGTTGCTGTATCGAGGACTTAAACAGATTGGTTCACTAAAAGAATACATTATACAGGTGTGGAGAAAGGAGTATGAAGAAGGCACGTATTATACGAAGCAGCTAAAAATGATGCTTTCCTTTGAAATAATGAAGGTGCGCTTTCGTGAAGACCCAGAGTTCGCCCTTTACTCTACAGACAAGATAGAGGATAAGGTCACAGGCAACATGATACCGTTTAAGCTTAATTATCCACAGCGTAAGCTATTGAAGATATTCGAAGATTTGCGAACGAGCGGAAAGGCTATACGTGTTGTCATTCTTAAAGCCCGACAGTGGGGCGGTTCTACCCTAACCCAGTTATACATAAAGTGGTTGCAGGATTTTCGCCGTGACGGATGGAACGCCATTGTTCTTGCACAGCAGAAAAATACTGCAAAAAAGATTAAGGCTATGTATCGAAAGGCCTTGGAAAACCAGGCCGGATGGACGGTTGGCTGTAACGGGGCTAAACTACAATTCTCTCCTTATGAAAATTCCCCTGATGACTTCCAAGTAACGGACGGTATGCGGGCTATAAGGCGAAGTACCCTTACAGTAGCGTCCTTTGAAAATTTTGACTCGGTGCGCGGAAGCAACTTTCATTGCGCCCACTATTCTGAGGTTGCATATTGGAAAAAGACACCCGAACATGACCCCGAAGGTGTGATTTCGTCTATCTCCGGCGGTATCAGGAATCAAGAAGATAATCTTGAAGTGTTCGAAAGTACAGGCAAGGGCAACTCTGGATTCTTCTATGAAAAGTGCCAACTCGCAATGGAACCAAAGAACAACGATGCTTACTCATTCCTTTTCATTCCATGTTACTTTATAGAGCACGATATGGAAGAGGTAAAAAACGAGAGGGAGTTTGCTCGATGGCTTCTGTCAAACAAAGATAAAAGTGTAAACCCAAAAGGCTATCGCGAGACCGGGAAGTTCTTTTGGAGAATGTGGGAAAAGGGTGCGTGTTTTCAGGCTATAGAGTGGTATCGCAACTTCAGAAACAAGTTTACTACTCATGCTTTCTGTGCAACAGAAGCTCCTGTTGATGAAGAAGATGCCTTTCGAAACTCCGGTAATCTTGTATTCAACCCGTATAGTATTGATGACATGCAGCGTATGTACAAAGCAAACCCTCTTTACACTGCAGATATTATCGTTGACGGAAACAAGAATAGCAAAACTATCGCACAGTCCAAGATAAGTATTAGAACAGACGGAGATGGTGACCTGAAGATATGGGCAGTACCTAACTGTCTACAAGTAGAAAACCGCTACATAGTTAGTGTTGATATTGGTGGCAAATCATCTTCTTCCGACTACACCGTAATGACTGTAATAGATAGGTTTGGTATGATACCTACAGTTAAAGGAAAACCAAGAGTAGTTGCTCGATATAGGGGGCATGTGCGACATGATAAACTCGCCTGGATGTCAGCTGCATTGGCCCATTATTACGATGATGCAATGCTTGTAATAGAGAGTAACACGGCTGATAGAGAAAAGAACAACAATACAGAAGGAGACCACTTCGGTAGTATCCTGAACGAGATTGCCGACTATTACGACAATCTTTATCAACGAAGCACCAGTCCGGAAGATGTTGGTGATGACGTGTTAGCAAAGTATGGATTTCAAACAAATAAACTCACGAAAGGCTGGGTTATTGACAACTTAGAGCAATACGTGGATGACATGCTCTGGAACGAACCGGATAGAGAGATGTATCATGAGCTTCGCATTTACGAGCGTCACGATGATGGTAGCCTTGGTAATATTGTCGGCAATGGCAATCATGACGATGTTCTTATGTCTACAGCTATAGGCCTTTGGGTAAGTGCTAATGATATGGAAAAACCAAAATGGAAACAAAAAGCAAAGCGCGGCACACATAACGATGGCGTTCATACGGCAGCAAAAATATAACAAAAGAGGCGGGTTGTTAAACTCCCACCTCTTATAGTTTTTTAGTTCAGTTTATCAAGCTTGTCTACTGCGTCCTGCATAATCAAATCTATATTCTTGTTAGCGTTATCTATAACTGCAGGGTCAGACGCTTTGTCTCTGAGTTTTTTCCATCGCTTAATATACTTCTGGGCAAACTCGATAATTCGCGCTTTTTTCGCAACATTTGAGTCTTTAATAGAATAATAAGCCGAAATATTCTCTAATCGCTTATCCAATGGCACGTTCTTGGATTTTAACCTATTCAGGTTGCTCATTGATTTCTCCATACTGCTTACGTAGTTATACCATTTGCTCTTCGTGCGCTGCATGCTACTTTGCTCATTTGGCTCGTAGAGGAAGGAACGAACAAACGGAATGTCGGAGACTTCTGAATCCTTATTCAGTTTGGTTAATCTTGTAGCAAAAGTCGCCAAGCCTCCACCAAAGCCACTCGTAAAGTGATTTAGTGCTGCTGGGTTTGTAACTGCATCCAAGAAGCCATTGCCTAGCATATCCTCGTTGCCTGGTGCCACATCATTCGTTTTTGCATTTACCCATTTGTTAAGTTCCATATAAGCATTTGGAGTATTCTTGTAGGCTCTCTGCCATGCGGGAGAGTTTTCGTTGTAAGACGCAGACTCCCTTCTTATAGGCGAACCTTTCCAATCTGAGTTTAAATCCCACTCCACGAATGGCGACAAAGCTGAAGGAGAAAACGCTTTGATGGTTTCGTTAAGCGGGTTTTTGTCTACCGCATGGGAGTTGGTGTAATCCATAACAGGAACCAACTGGGATATACAACCAACAGCATCAGCCCATATGGGTCTATCTGTTTTTATGTTATTCGCAAAAGTAAATCCAGCAGCAAGGTCTCCAAGTCCGTAAAACGCGCGAAGCTCGATAGCAAGAGGAACGGTAATGAACTCGCCACCACCTTTGTATATACAGAGATTGTTTCTTCTAATATAATCCGGCAACTCCCCGAACGGGTCTTTTACGCCATTTCTATCCTTCTCGTCTTCGCCGGCTATAAGGAAGTTGTTTAAGGCGGCGGCAGCAGCTCCCATAAAGAATGGCATTCCTGTCATACAGAAAGCCGTTCCCTTCCATGCGTGCCTGAAATTCTTTGTAAGGAGATTAGTACTCTGTATTCCTGCATTAAAGAACATTGAACATTGACGAAGGTAGCTTGCCATAAACCCTGTTATATTTCTTGCTGTCGTTTTGACGTTTCCTGTTTCGCCATTCTTAAAACTCCAAATAGCATCTCCAGAGCCGTGACGATTGAAGTTGGTACTAACTTCTTTTGCGTCATAAGCACTGCGAACTGCCGAACGCCCAGAATCTCGGCTTGCACAGTACGTAGCAAAACGAGCCATATTTTCAGCAACCTCATTCAAGTTTTTGAGATTTCCAAAGAAGAAATCGGAAATAACCTTGCCTCCCTTGTTGATTACACTGCGCTCTTTCTTGATATCCAGCTTGTATTTCTTTTCCCAGTCCTTCATGGAAAGAAGTTGTACCCAGCCGGTCTCTCCGCCGTTCTCCATAAATTCCTTAAAATAGCGATGAATCTTATTTGATGTATCAAGTGTTCCGTTGCGGTACTTTGCGTAGAGTCCAAGGCCAGTCGAGCCTTTAATATCCTTCACTCTTATATCCTTTGCACCGAATGGCATCATAGTGGTATAATACCCCAACCACTTTGCACCGTACTTCGCCCCCTCTTTAGCAGTTACATTGCTTGAAGCAAACTGTGCATCTCTCACGATGTTGCGCACTACAAATTCTGGAGAATAAGATGTGCAAAGCTGAGCCATCGTTCGTGTTATTGTAGATAAAGGCTTTAAGAACTTAGAACCCTTATTTTCTAACAGTCCATTTAGAGCTTGGGCGGCTCTGGGATTACCGTTAACAATAAAGGTATGTTTTCTTCCCGCAATATTTACATCAACAATGTGTTGGCTCTTGTTTTCTGCGCGTTGGAATTTGCAACCAATCTTGTCGCGTCTGTATTTCTTCGACGCCAAACCTTTCAACTCTAGCTCTTTCATTTTCTTGTTGAAGTCAGAAACGATATCGTTGATTTCGTCGGGTGTTGCGTCATCGGGGATATCCGGGTAACGCTCTTCGGTAATACCAGTAATGGGGTCGTCAACATACCACACACTTGTTTCTGTAACAAGGTTACCGCCTGTGTGATTTCTGATAAACCTTGCAAAAGCCTGTTTGATGGCATTCTGTCCTCCGCTTTGAATAGCCCTATTACCCATAGCTCCAATTTGAGCAAGAACGTTTGTTTCGCTAAGATACTTATGACCCCTCGCTCTCATAACAACACTACCAATGTAATTGCTCGGGTTGCCGGTCTCAGTAATATAACCGTATGCGTCTTCAGCGGTATCTTCATCATACTTTCTGAGTGGAACATACCAGTTAAACATATTAGAAACATGCTCGTGTAGTTCTTTGCTTATAACGCCATTCTTGTACTCGGTATCTATAGAATACATAGTTGCGGCATTTACCTTACCCCAAAAGTCTTTTACGGAACCGCTATTATAGCTCTCCATGTTAGCTTCGTTGTCCATTACACTCCAAATGGCTTCGTAATCATCGTAAGACTTAGTACGAGTGCTTAATCCTTGAACTCCATGAAGACCGGAGTAATCATGCTCGCCAGCTTCGTAATCTTTATCGACGTGATTTCTGATAAATTCATCCATTCGCATATAGTACTCGTCGAGGTGAATGAGGCCGTTATTCAATTCGTTGTCGAGCCATTCCTTCTCGTTGTACCAGTCTGCCTCTATACTTTCAGCCTGCGCTTTTGTGCTATGGTCGCTCATCATCCCGCGGAGCACATCACGCACGTAAAAGATTCTGTTTCGCTCCAAACCATGTTTTGTAATCATATAAAGATTGAAATTGCGAATCTTATCGTCGTCCTTCTTTCCTTCAAAGCACCCAAGCAACTTGCCCATAGCAGAATCCAATGGTTTCATTACGTTTCGCTCAAACATGTCAGCCGCATTGCTCATTGCGCCCTGCATGGTATTCTGTAATATATACGGATTCTCGCTAGACTTCACATCTTCTATTTTTTTAATGCTTGGGTCTATGGCGCGCATAAGCTTATCAAGCGAGAGCATATTGTCCATCATACTCTCAGTAAACATATACCCGTGTGCGTCCAACGCCTTGTGGTACCTATCAAGGGCTGTTGCTGTAGAGGGTGTTGTGCGGAAATGAATCTCGCCATCAGTTGCCTCTTGATACTCCTGCTTTGGTGCGTCAAGAAGGTTTAACGTGTTCGATTTATTGCTATTTTCCGCAAACATGCCATTGCGTGCTATCATATCAGACACGTTTTCTTTAGCAAGCTGATACTTAACTGCCTCAGCTCTCATTCTCCAAGTGGGGTCGTTAGGATTCTTCTGTAAGTTTTTACTAAGCCAAAGGAGATACTTTACATCCTTTGTGTTTGGTGCGATACGATAGCCGATTTCGTGAAGTGCGTCCAGCATCTTATTTTTGACACCATTCCAAAATCCAGGTTCACCCTTTCCTTTTTCTGCAGTATCAGCAAGATACTCTTCAATCGCATCGTAGATGCTTAATGGCTCTTTTTTGATACGCTCCATTACATACTGCTTCATCTCGGTGTTAACGGGATTATCCATATCATACCACAAGGTGCGCATAAACTTATCGAAGTTATCCCCAAAAAGGCCTCTTAATCCCTTATGGCCAACAGCCTCATGCCAGATAGTTTTCTCTGCAGTATAGCGGTCATGAATGTTTGGTGTATAGAGGTACACCTGTCCGGTTTTCTCGTCATACCAGCCAGTAATCTTCTTGCCGGCGTTAATAGCTGCCTTAGCTTGTTCGTTAGTAACTTCGTCTGCTGATATAACAATATTTACGTTAGCGCCAACCTTTTGAGCTACAGAGGCAATATGCTGCGATACAACATCCTGCTTGTCGTTGCCCAAAGATGCATTGTTCGTACGGAAGTGTGTACCGCCTTCTGTAGACTGTCTTTCTTCTTTTACCTTGACGCCAAGATTAGAAAGCCTAGCGAGTACTGGTCTTAATTGCTCTTCCTCGAACTCTCCAAGCATAGAGTTGCCTCGTGTCTCAAAGTTTCCCCTTTTCATCATGCTAAGCAATTCCTTGTCGAGGAAATATTTACCACCTTTCTTGCTGCTCTTTGGTACGCGGAGTTCGTAATAAGACTTATCGCGCCAGCCATCGTAGAATTGGTTAATCTTGACGTTCCCGTCTGAAGAAACAATAGCATCAATACCTCCCTTATAAGTTGGTACACCGAATTTCTCTGCAACGGTAGAGATTGGGTATTCATTGCTGAGGTTTTTAGGTTCAAATCTATCAGGCATCAAAATGCCGGTTCTGATTTCGCCATCCTCAGTTGTGTATTTCACGAGCTGTCCGCCTACCGCCTGCTTTTTTGTGTCTGTCATAGCTTGCAGCAAGTTGCCAGTAATAATATATCCATCCTTTCGGCTTTCGTTGCTAATAAGTCTATCCCAGTTGTTGACATCCATACTGAGCACTCTAAGATGTTTATCTCCAACAGACGAAGCCTGCCTTGTGAGACGATAAATGGCAGCAATGACATCCGCTTTCTTTTCACCGACGCCAACCATTCCTGTAACAGGGAAGGTTATCTTTCTTCTTCCGTCCAATGTTGCAAAAGAAACGCTTGAGGCGTTAGGTGAAAAGTTATCGGTTATTTTGATATCTATCAGTCTGCCGTAGCTGTTGCCGAAACCGCTTAACTCATTGGGGTCGTTCATATCAACCGGAAGTACGTAAGCATCGTTAGTGTCGAAAATATCGAGTACACGTTCAAACTTCCCTCTTTTTGCGTTTAAGTTCTTTATTACGTCGTTTAACTTTTCTTTCTCGCGCTTATAAACGTCGTCGTACTGGAAGCCGGCCATCTTCTCGATTTGCTCATCACTCATACCAGAGTTCTTCTGACCCTTCTTGGCATCCTTCTGATACTTCTCCTTTGCCTTGGTTGCTATTTTCACAGCTCGCTCTTCGTATTTCTGAGTTTCGTCTGCTACTCTCTTATCGAAGTAGGTTTTTACTTCGGTCGTCTTTTGTTCTTTGTACTCTTCCCAAGACTTACCACCAACAAGACCATCTTGCGCCTTCTTTACCTCGTCGGCTTTCATTGGCTTTTTAAGGATAGCTACATTCACCTTTTCTATATAGGTATTGTCAGCAAAGGCGTTGTCACCATTCGGCTCTGAACCCACAGTCCATACTTCTTTACTGATTGTTTTGGCTTTCAACGGCAACTCAGTAATTTCCAAATCGTTTTCACCCATCTCGTTAAGACGCTGTATCTCGTTAGCGTAGATTTCGCTGATTTCGTTCAGCATCTTCTCTTGTTCTTTAACCTTCAAAAGTGCCATTCGTCCAAGTAGTTTACTTGCATCATCGCCAGCACTCTTGTTACCACGCGTGCCTCCTGGTGTAGCCACAAGCTTCTGCGGGTCTACTGCCGACAAATCGTCACCGAATGCTCTTTCCCACCCAAATGGGTCTGCCATCTTGGAATAGATATCAAGGTGTTCTGCCATGTACTCGCGCACCACTCTGTCACCATATTTATTGGTAATATCAGCAACCTCCATCTCATTAAACTTACTCTTTTGAGACGATGTTGTGTTGGCATCCAAAGACTTCAGCTTGGCTTTAAACATCATAAGGATTCGCTGCTCTGCAGGGATAAGAGATACGATGTATTCGTATGCACCTCTGAGGACCTGGCCGGTTCTATCAATACGTCCACGCATCTGAACTTCATCATTGACATCGGGTTGTTGCTGTGCCACAATCATTACACGCTTTCTTTGGTCTTTAAACTCGCTTGAAGCGTGAAGAGATATGCCGGTAGCAGCACTCCTGTTTAGAATGAGCGCATCTATCTGTCCATCGTTAAACTCTCTTGCAATTTTCTTTTTATCGGTGTCTGTGCGTTTAACCTTCGTAACCGTGCCATTTTCGTTGTATACAAACTCTGTGCTTCTTCCGGTTAATTCCCCAACCTTATATCCTGCCTTTTCGAGTTCGCTCTTAATAACATCAATAGGAGATAGCGAGAGCCCCGTGCTAGTCTCTTTAATCTTCTTTTCAAGAGCACGATACGCCTCGACCGCATCTTGGCCTAAATCTTCGAGCTTAATATACCCACTACTACTTTCGTCTTTGGCATCCTTTGAGGTGTACTTCAGAGTTCCTTCTAGGCCTCTTTTGAGCGAAACGCCCAAGTCTGGAGCGTCCATTTCTTCGCCCATAGCAAACTCGCCAGTCTGAGACTCGTTTGTATTACTAAGAGCAATAACGGGCTTTGCGCCCTGATTTAGGTAATATATGGCTCGCTCTGCTGCAGACTTTGCTTTCAAGGAGAGGAGGACTTGTTGTACGACGTTATACGCCTTGCTTGCAAATGGCACATTCTTGATACCAAGAGCCTCTGCGCCTCTAGTAATCCCCATAGAAGCTTGGACTTCGGCCAACTCTTCGTTCCTTTGGTCTATATAACGGTTAACGTATGTTTTTTGGAAGTTAATGATGTCGTTAAATAAACCGATAATACTGTCATACTGCTCTCTCTGCTCCTGTACCTTTTCTGGTTCATCGATAGCCTTCCAGTCTATTGTTACACCCGTCATGTCTCGTTCGCGGCGTATCATCTGGCCGCTTTTGGTTAAGACCTGACTCATGATTTCCTGTAGGGTAACACCACCACGCCTTACTGCATCTATTAAGTCTGCTGTCTCCATTCCGGATTTATTCATTGCTGTACGCAAAGCGTAGATAGGCATATTGTCGGGGCGTTTGGCAAAAGTAGCAGAGAAGAACGTTACATTCTTGGCTTCCTGAATAATATGCTGAAAGTAGTTGCCTTGACCGCTATCTCCACCTGCTGTATGGCTTTCATCGAGAATAAGGTAGCCATTACTTACTAGTTTCTCAATAGCATCTCTTCTTTTTTGCCCGTTATAGGCTACCGAAGTAAACTTCTTATTCTTGCCGATTTTTCTTTCTTTACGGTTGCCTTTTTCGTCATATTCGAAGACGCCATTGCTTACCTGGCTATAGGTAGTAAGTATATAGTCGTATTCTTCTGGCAGCTTACCATTCTTTTCGATATAATCAAGCACGCGCTGCACCTCGCCCTCTGATGGCAACGGGAAAACAACTTTTCCTTTAGAGTCGGTGATGGCCGCTTCTTTACTGCTACCAAAAACAAAGGGACGAAGGTCTGGGTTGCCAATATCTACCAAGTCACGGTACACGTCACTCAACAAGCCTGCAGTTTTAGTAAAGTAGATTGGTACTTGTCCTTGTTTTTTCGCGTATCTAATGAGAGATGCTGCCTGTCTACCTTTGCCAATACCGGTTTGGTCTCCAATAATAAACGCATTACCTTGCTTAGCCTGATGTAGAGCAAGAGCTACAGAGTCTATTTGCTCTGCTGCAAGATGTGAATACAAATCATCCTTGTCGTTGTAGCCTAGCTCGTCCACCAAGAACTGGTCTACATCACCAAGCTTTTCGAGATTCTTGTTCACCGCTTCCTGCTGGTCAGCTGGCATTACCGAATTAAGAGAGAACGGATTCTTGCTCTTTTGTGTATACTTGACTTTCTCGGTAGTTAATCCGCGTACAGGTTTGTCTTCTACCTGTAATCCCCGTAGTCGCCCTCCGCTCCCGGTATCGGCAGTTCCATTATCAACTGACTTAGAGTCAGGCCGTCCATTTCCTCTTGGTTCCAATACTCGTCCTTTGGAATTGGAGTTATTTCTTGCCCCCTCGCTCGTAGTAGCATCTGCCCCTGTTCCGTCTGCTCTAAGACTTCTGTCAGAAATCTCTCTTTCTGTTTCTCGCTCGGCTCTTCGTTCTCCTCCCAATACATTCTCGGGCCTTGATACAGAAGGTCCACTAGATACTCCTCCATGCCAAACAGTAGTCTTTTGTTCACTTCTTCCGCGTCCTCCCATTCGTAATCCCTCTTCATGAGTATCAGAAGTGCTCGGTCTATCAAGTTCTGAGTCAGTTTTTCCTGCTCCTTCTCCGATGGAAGAATCCATCCGTTTACGTAATAGTAAATCATCGTTTATTCGTTTATAAAGTTCATCGTAATCTTTCACAACTTCCGCTCTCGCCTTACTCTTTACTGGAGGGAAGGCGTTTTCGTTGAAGCGTCTGCCGTTTATTAATATAATACGTGTAGGATAGGTAGTTCCCTGTTTTGCATACAAACTCCCGTCTACATTAATCACATCTTCTACATTGTAATGACTATAGAGGTAGCCAAGGAAAGCCTTGTCTTTCGACTTCAAACTTCCATTGTTAGCGTACTCCGTTGTACCGCCAATAATAATAGCAGCGCGTCCGTCGTCCTTCATACTCTCCAAGGCGTTTATAGCCATTTGTCCTTCCAAGGAAGAAATTTTGTAGCCGTCATACTCCTTTGTGGTAGTGTTACCAAACGGAGGATTCGTCACAACCACATCAACATCTTTGTCTGCAAAAGGAAGCGTTCCGTCTTGGTTCGTAATATTCTTGAAACCCTGTCTTCTCAGGTTGGTTAAACGAGCATCGTCAATATCATTAACGTGCACCTTGTCTTTAGGTAGACCAATGGTTAACATGCCGTTGCCTGCACTTGGTTCCAGCGCACTATCAACCTTTCTCTTACCACCTTCCGTTACGTACATATCCGCAAGGAATGCGTATGGGGCAGGTGTAGAGTACTGTTGTTTCATTACTCGTTCGCTGTCTCGCTGATTTAACATCGGCTGATTTTCGTAAACAGACTTGATTGTTTCAAACTTCTTTTCGTTGCTGATAGCTCTGCTCGTTGCAATGTCTCTCGCCTTCTGCACTACTGCAGTTTCTGCCATTTCTTGCAAGTCGGTATCTGATACGTCTTTTAAGCCGCACTCCTCAGCAAGCTTTCTTAACTCGCGAATACCTCCAGATTTTTCCTTGTCGAGTTTTTCTTTTACTCTACCGATAAAGTTGTCTTCTTTTTGTTTTTTCTCTTCGGCGTGTTTAGAGTCTCCAAAAAGGTTAGACTTGTGTTCCGGAGAAAGCTTGCGTTCGCGCTCTGCTAATTCAGAGAGCTTTATACGTTCCTTTGTTTCAGGGTTGGTGTATCGCCCCTTGTATGCCGCCTCGGCAAGAATCTTGTTAGCATCATCCTCAGACAAAGCACCAAAGAAAGCTTTAAAGTCATTACGTACATTTTCTATCACATCTTCGAGGCTATACACTCCTTCCTTTATTCGGGCGTACATACTACCTTTTATGGCAGTCAATAACTTGGGAAGGAGAGCTTTTTGCTCGTCAGACAATGTTAAGCTCTTTTCCATCCATTCTACAGCCTTGCTAGGTATAGGTATGATAGTAGAGAAAGCCTTACTACTTCCGCTTTCTTTCTTCTTGCCTGCAGCCAAGAACTGTTGCATCAAATCGGATGTTTCTTTATCTCGTTCTTCACGGAACTTTTTCGCGTCTGCCTTTTTCTCCTTAACAGTCTTGGGCTTTGGTTTGGTAGCGGTTGTGGTAGCGGTTCTGTTACCCCTTGGCTTGTTAGGAGTTTTACCTTCAGGATATTCGTCTACCTTCTCTACAGGAGTATTCTTAGGCTTATGATTGTTGTAAGCTTGCTCATAGCAGATGCGGGCAATCTCCGAATCATCGTCTCCATTCAGATAATCAATAGCTGTATACTTAGACTCGTCATCCAATCCAACGACGCGCATAATCTCATCCTCGGTCATAGGGTGTTCCTTTTTGTATTCCTCGGCAGCCACCTCAATAGGACGGAAGGTTTTGTCTGGTTCTCCGCCCTCCGGAAGTATACGTATCTTGTCGTCAGCTTTTTCCTTTTGCTCAAGAGCTGAGTGAGTAAGACGCAGGCACTTATGGTAATCGTATTTGGGGTATATCTTATTCAACTCATCACGGGTTCTTTCAATATCACCTTTGTTTTTGTCAAGAACGACTACTGCGTCGCTAACCTGCTCTTTAGTAAACTCTCCTTTATAACCACCTTGGTAATTCCAGTCGAATGGTTCTACTCCAGCAAACTGACGATAGAAATCAACCAATTCTTCAATACGTCGTTCGTACTCTTCGTATTGTCCATACGAGTTTATATCAAAATTCTTCAGGTGGTCGATAAGCATTGACGCCTGACGCTTATTCAGTTGTACTTCGTCAATCGAGTCATATACTCTAGGTTCCAAAGACTTGATATAATTTCTCTGCTTTTCGGTAGCATCGTCCAACTTTTCGCCGGTTATCTTTTCGAGATTTCTTTCTGCCTCGCCAAGAATAAGCTCTATACTGCGAGACTTAGATACAGTTCCTGTATCATAATACTCACTGTAAGGTATACCATAAGACTCTAAAAGAAGCTCTTTGGTGCTCGCCACCAGTCCCCAAGCTTCATCCTTTCGCTTTATCGTTTTGCTTCTTATTTTCTCTATATAAGCTTGTTTTAAATCAAGGATAGCTTTTGTTCTCTGCTCCACATTGGCAGACTTCTTTGCTTCCTGGTAGGCTTTGCGAGCAGAGTCCAGTTTGTTTAGCTCTTCCGTCGGGCCTTCGGGAAGTTCTTCTTTCTTTTCTTCGCCCTTGATTTCATTCGGATTAACACCCTTTGCCCAATCCGCAAGTACTTTGTCTGCAACCTCCTCGGCAGTAGTAAAGTGGATATGCAGCATGTCAGCCACACCCTTCCAATACTTCTGTAAGGCAGTCTTCACCTTTTCAATGAAACCTTGCGTCTTGGCGCTTTCGGTTACAGTATTTCCTTCCTTGGTAGCAAGGTCGCGTGCGACACCTTCAAGTTTCTTTGCACCCTCACGTCCAGAGAATATGGTAATCATTTCCTCGTACAGGTCATCCCCTTTTAGCTTGGGATAGAGCTTCTGAACCTCATCTTTTAGTCCTTTAACCTCATCAAAGATTTTCTTCACATTCTCCCATTCCTTTGGGTTGGCTCGTTTCAATGCCGCCGTCCATAAATGGGCGTATTCGTGAAGCGGAGTTTCTGGCTTCATCTTCTTGGTGTCGAGGTAAATCTTCTCGCCATCGGTAAAGCCGTATACCTCACCATCCTTGCTACGGAACTCCTTTCGCATAGTGCCATCGACTTCTTCTAGAGTTGCTATTCCGGTTTTATCATGATAGACGCCAGTATCTAAGGTTTCCTTGATAGACTCTATAATTGACACAAGGGGTTTTCCTTCCGCTCTCTCTATAGACTTCTTTGGATAGAAGAACTCAACAACGTGCGCTCTAGTATTCTCCTTATCTCTTATACCTTTATTTCGGCTTCCAGATATTACAATACTAATTCCTTCGCTTTCCCCATTTTCATCGAAGGTTGTGGCGCGGGTATTATGGTTGCTAATACGAATAGTAAACTGCTTCCCGTCTTTTGACACAAATGTTCCATATTGACTTGCTTCATGTTGCGCCAGACCTAACGCTCTTGAAACGTCAGTGATAAAACCTCTTGTTCTATTCGAGGCTTTTTCGTAATGAAATTTGGTCGTTTCAAGATTTTTTTGTATCTTTGCGACCGCATCTCTTGAAGCGACGGAGGCATCAACGTTACCATTAGGTAGCGGCGCCACGGTTTCAGGAGATGTTTCATTACGGACTTCTTTCTTAGTAACAACAACTGCGGCGAGCCCCTTTGTGCCACTATTCTTTTCGGTAGCAACTTCTACTTCATAACCATCACCAAGTTCTTTTTCTACCCACGCTTTTAATTCTTTTGGAGTAAAGAAACGCTGATAAGATGCAATCCTGCCATTACGCTTGACAAGTACTTCTTGTGGAGAGTCGAGTTCTATCTTATCTTTGATACTCTTTTCTTCTCCAGCCTTTCTTGTGTTAATGAACAAACGACCTCCATTAGATAGTCTGTTAGCCATATCGTGAAGCACATTACTACGCCAATCGTCTGGGATAACATTAAGAACAGCGTTGCTGATGACAAAATCATACTTTCCCTTAATATCTCCATAAGAAGAATATGTAGCAGGATTACTCTTCTTTCTATCTTCACTTTGGTATGGTTCTACATCTTCAATATTAAATCCTTGTTCGCGTAGTTCCTTTGTACCAAGGCCCATGCCACTTGATGCGTCAAGTATTTTCACATCTTTACCCAAGTGACTCTCTACCCATGCTGCAACTTTTCTGTATGTACCAATCGTTCCGGCAACCTGTGTTGAGTGTTTACCGTTATCGTTGGTCGTTCCGTCAAGCCAATTAGGATATTTCTTATCAATCTCACTTGAGGTCTGGTACTTAACATAGGAGTCTGTAGCCTCTGCTTCATCAAGAGCCTTTTGAGCTTCATCACCCGTCACCACTTCAAGCCCAGTTCCTTTGGTTATCTCGGTAGCGATAGATTTTACCGCCTCGTCTACCTGACGCTGCGACTCTGCCGGCTTATTATCATAGGATTTAAACACCTCTTTCAGAGCATCGCTCTTGCTTATAGACTCTCTTAAAGTTTCTCCAAGTTCGAGTTCGCGGCCAGACACCTTATCACCTTGTACTGCATCGAAATAATCATTAAACAATCCAATTAATGTCTTTTGGTCTTTTAATCCTTTGTATAAAGCCGCCAATTCAAGCTCGAAAGTGCTGTATCTTTCTCGAACAGGAGCTTCCTCAAACATTGACTGGTTCCCACTTGCAAGTTCTCTGTCGATAGCCGCTCTTGCTACATTGATATTCTTAGCGTTTCTGAACGCTTCATTGTCGCTGTTTATTTCGTTGTATGCCGCAAAACTATTCTTCAAGTTCTGTTTAATGCTTGCAGCTTCAGGACTCTTCAAATCGCGCATGAATGTACCAAGAACAGCCTTTTGTGCGTTTGAAGAAAGGGTTTCGAATGCTTTTTCTGTATCTTTTTCTCCATCGAAAAGGCTTGTCTTTAATACCTTTTCTATCCATGTTCTTCGCTCTATCGGGTCTTTCATTAAATTCTCCATTCCGGTATTATCAATAATGCCATTATCAGAAAGAATCCGTAAAGCCTTGTCTGCATTTCTAGACACAAGCTCACTGAAAGAAAGGTCTTCGTCGCCACTATATTCGAAGAGCTTATTGATAAAGCTCTGAGTTTTGCCACTCTGAACTAACCTGTTGATAGTGGCATTCACATCCGGCAAACGACTGCCTCCTGTTTCAAATCCATCCGCAGTCATCTGTCCAAGCTCTTTCGCCGTTGTATCATCCACAAGTAGTTCGTTTACAATAACAGGCTTCTTCATTTTTGCGATTTCTTCCGGTTTAAATCCAAACTTTGTCGCATTATCCATCAAGTATTTCTTGTACTTTGCTGCCTGTTCTGGATGCTCGTAATACATTTTATACAGAGCCTCAATTCTGTTGTTGCCTTGAATACATTCGTGACGCTCATTCACTGAAGGTGCTGAGCCAAGGAAAGCATTGCTGCTTCCTGTAATCTGCTCGGGGTCTATATTTTCTGCCATGTCTTTTGCACCAAGCTTTGACGCCTGACTGCTTCTATCCTTTGGCTGCCAGTCGTGCCCGAAGTGATACGGGTTGAGCTGCCCGCCACTATGACTTCCTTGCACAGTGTTAAGCTCAACTAGCTTTGCGTACCCTTTTATTTTTACGGTTGGAGAAAATGCGACATTTATCTCTTTTCCTCGTACGCCTCCGACATCTTCCGTTTTTTGTCTGTCATAGCGTACGTTGCCTTCGCCTATACGGTAGCCTTGTTTGCGCTCTGCATCATACTTGTTGGTATTATTTACAGTGCCAACACCTACGTTGTTTTCCGGTTTCTTTCCAAGAGCAGCTTTTATTGCCTCTGCTTTTTGTAGCTGTTTCTTTGCTGCAATAACGGCTGCTTTCTTGGCCTCTTGTTGCTCTAAAATATCAGCATCTTCGGCAGAAAAATCTATCTCCATCTTTCCTGCATCTTCCACAGCTTTTGTCGCTTTCTTAATACGAGCATCAGCAATCTTTTCTGCATCCTCACCGAATAAGGTGGTTAAGACCTCAGCACTTTGCTCTGGTGTCATCTTATCGTAATCCGGAGCAGTTCTACCTTTTGAGTCAGCTTTCGTTGGAACCTTTTCGCTATTTTTGAATGTTAAGGCCAACTTGGAAGTATCACTACTCGAACGACCACCCTGCTCTTCACCTGCAGAGGGCACTTCACTACCGGGGGCGGCAGACGCACCACCTTCGGCGTCACTTGATGTAGTAGGGGTGTCATTGGGCAAAGATTTCTTTTCTTTGTTACCATCCTGACCATCCTCCTTACCATCTCCCGACTGAGCTTTGCTTTCGCTATTCGCAGCCTGTGTCTGTGCAGCTTCAACATAAGGCTGAGAGTTTATCTGCTGCAAACGTTCACGCTCTTTCTGCTTGAGAACTTCCGGTTCCTCGTTCTGAAACAATGTAGTGTCTTCTGCTTTCACATAGACTACCTCACGTTTGTTTGCGTCAATACAAACAAGCATATCTCCGACTCCTTCCCTAGCTCTTCCATCAACGGTGTTATAGGCGCACTCACCACTACCAACAATCAACACGCGTCCGTCTTTATCTTGAACGTAAAGTATCTGTTTGCCGCTTTGCTCCTCGCCATTGAAAGTACCGTGGAAAGCCCAATCTACAGCAAACTTATCTACATTCTCTTCAATGGCCTCTATGGTTCTTTGCTGCATGCCCTGTACTCTAGCGTTAGCATTAATATAATCCGCTAACGGTTTTAGTGCGTCTTCTGTACCGTAGCCATTTTCCATCATTGCCTGGTAAATCTGAGCTGGAGTAAAACCTTTCTTTTGCAAATCTTCGAAGCCTTGTTTTAGGTTGTCATCAGACTCCATCGCTGTTTCCCAAGCCTTCTCTGAATTTGCAAGGTTTGTTAATTCGGCTGCCGCAGCCTCCGTTTTTGGTTCAGAAGAACCTAAGTTATTTTCTTCAGCGACATCCCTACCCTGCGTCTGACTCTGTTCTTCGTGCGGCTTGCCTTCCGGGAAAACCTGCTCTTCGAGAGCTTTGCGATACTGAATACAAGCGTTCTGCTCTGCATCAGTTCGCTCCATCGGCTCTTTGACCCACAAGACGGACATAAAACTCCATTTGTCGATTCCGTTAGTATCAGCGATGCTGTCGCGAATCTTGTTTGTTCTACCGTTTCCGAACACGAATGTACGATAATCGGCGAATATTTCAGACTCAGGGTCTTTCATTCCGTCAACGATAGCCTGTATTTCCGCTTCACTATTGGCATCTTTCGCCTTCTCCTGGAAGAATGCATTTTGCAAAGCTTCGTCATTCATGTCTAGTGTTATTGAGAGGCCGTATGCATTTCCTCGTCTCCCCTCTTCCTGGCGCAAGAAATTCTTGTAGATAATAGCTTCGCGTTCGTCTATGGTGTTATAGCGTTTCTTGGAAAGTAAAGTTCCATCCTTTGCGTATTCATACACAACCTTGCGGTCGATACCGTCATTAACATCTATTTCTGTACCAACAGAAATATGGTCCATCATAGGACGTGACTGCGGCATTGTTCCCATTACGAAGGTAGAAAACTTCGCTTTTGCATCCCAAGAGACATTTGGGTCTTGCATTATCTGTTGATAGTAATTTAGTACGTCAGAGCCGTCTTCTGCAACATCGACACCTTCAGGGTTTGTGTTTTTAACCTTTTTTGCGAGGTCAAAGATACTCTTGACTGGCGCTAGCCCTCCGGTTGTGTTAGCGTTAATAAGCTGATACTTTTCATCGTCGGTAAACACGTAGTTTTGTGACTTCGCTGCATCTGAAGAAAGAAGGTTTGCTGCTTTTATAGCGAGCGATGCGCTTACGCCAAGATTTTCTCCGGTCTTAGGGTCTACTTCTCGTTTAAACATACTCTTGGCATGCATCATCTTAAAGATAACAGCGCTAGCGCATGACTCCAGCGTACCCTCGACGGTAAAGCTATTGAAATCCTCGCCGGTCATAAGGCTACGCGCATAGCTTGCAGCAACACCACCGGAAGCCATACCCATACCTTCCATTCCGGTTTTTACAGCCTCGTAAGTAAGCTTTTGGCCCACCTTGTTTACTTTCGGAAGAATACCTTTTTCGGTTCCATCCAGACCAACCTTAAATCCCAAACCGCCGATTGCACCGCCTACTCCTTCCATGGTGGCAAAGCTTGCCGCTTCGGACGCACCGCTAATCAAAGCTTGTTTGATAGTATTACATATAGACGTATCTTCGCCTGTTGAATAATTTTGCACCGCGCCGCTTATCATACCATACTGGAATCCCGTAACGCCTCCATGTATAACACCGCGCCCAACGCCAGTTAATACCCTTCCGGCGAGCGACATGTTGGCTGTTCTGGCGGCTTGCATTGCAGCGTTACCAAACACTTTTGTTGTTGCCGCACCTGCACCTATGCCAGCTGCACTATACAACGGCGCATCTGCAATAAACGAAATCGTTCCACGTCCAGCTTTATCCCAAGTGCCTGGAGTAAAGTTCGGGTTTTCGCCCTCGTCAGTCATACCGATAGCCTGTTGACGAAGTTGCCGTTGTTCTTTTGACATACTACTCATTGAAGCAATGGTTCCAATAGTACTATCGCCAATACCACCAATAAGATACTCAAACCTATTTTTGGGCAGATACCTCTTTAAGTCCTCTTCAGGAAGGCGCTCGGCAATCTTGTTATACAAAGCTGGTACGACGTTTTCTTTGATGTAATCATTGACGTCAATACCAAGCTTCATAGCCTCGTTTTGAATGCGCACTTTTGTCTCGGGTGTATTGAGCCATTCCTGTGCGCGTTTGCTAACAACCCGCTCGAGGTCTTTAATCATCTTGCCTTGGTCAAACTCTGCGTTTGCCTTGCTTATACGCCTAAGTTCGTCCTCTTCTGCGGTTTCCGGATTAATACCTCTCACTTCACCAACAGCCTTCAATGCACGTTTGTTGGACTCTTTAAATATCTCCTGGTTAATTACGCTGTTAATGAAATCCTTGTCTTTATTCTCGCTATTAACGAGTTTCTTGGCACTCTCGTCCATTTCGTCCTCCAGCTGCCCGCGCGTCTTAACAACATACTTATCAGCCGGTGTGCCCGTACTAACAATAGGTTGCTCACGCCTTCTTTCTTCGTTATGAACAATGCTGTTAACAGCAAGGCGTGAACTTACCTTATCACCCAAAGCCTTGCTTGCAACCAAGTCCTTTAAGGTATTTTTGTCGGTCCAATCCAGGTTTGCAGCAGATTGCTCCTCGATGTTATCTCGCTCATATAATCTCTGCACAAACGGCGACACCTTTCCTTTAGGTTGGGTGCTCTTGACTTGTCTGTGCGCTGTACCATCGAGATAACCAAGGTTAGCGGGTGCAGACTGCTGAGGCGCAGCTTGCTTCTGTCCGCTAAACTCATTATTTACCTGCGTAGCCTTCTCTTTAACAGTCTGAGGCTTAGCCTGCCGTGGTTTTGGGTTAACTGCATGTAGTCCTAATCTCTGAGCAAACTCTTCATAAGATTTGCTTGAAATTGCGCCATCCGCATAAAGGGCATCATAGAGCCGCTTCCTGTTCTGATAACCCTGTTTGCCGGGAGCACAGGCGAACTTTCTGAAGTCCTCCCTTGTACCTTGGACAGCTCCATCAGCTTTCAAGGCATTGTATAACTGGTCGAATTTATCTCCACCCATATATTTATGTATTAAAGTTTATAATCCAAGTGCTTTTGTATGTTTATAACCGTTATTAGAATGAGGCTTGCTAGCTGCTGGCTTACTATTCTTGGCCGGCTGTTGCTTTTTCTTTTTTGCGGCTTCCTGTTCCTTCTTTTTGGCTTCGGCGGCTTTCTTTGCAGCTTCCTGTTTTTGCCTTGCAGCTTGTTCTCTTACAGCCCTAGCTTTATTCTGTTCTTCTGCGGCTTGGCTAGTAAGAGAAACCCCTTCTTTTCTGGTGGTTACAGTAGTCTCGTTTCCTGTCTTTGGGTCTATAGACTTCGTGCTGGAAGATGTAGAGGTCTTCCCTTTAGGAAGCTCGCCATATTCACGATAGTATTCCTGCTCCCACATAGTCTTATTTGGCTGATAGTGTATTTTGCCATCTTTATCCTCAAACCAATATTTGTTTCCAGAGCCGCCACTACGCCCTCTACCACTCCTGCCTTTTGATGCAGAAATTCTTTCGGATGCAGTGTGATGGCGTTTATTCTCATCAAACGTAGCTTGCCAGTTTTTCTGCTTTTGCTTATCCTGCTCAGCCTGGCGTTTATTACGCTTGTCTGCTTCATCCTTTTGCCATGCAAAGTAATCGTCTTTGTATTTTTTATTGGCCGCATCTTTTTCTGCTGCACGTTTGGCAGCCTCCCTTTTGAGATTAAGAGTCATATCTTTATACTCCTTATCTGCTTCGGCTGCTGCACGCTTCATGTCCATCTCCTGCTGCTTGCGTGCATTGTCAGCGTCCATCTTGGCCCGCGCTGCACGTTCAGCCTTTCTCGTCCTCAAATCAGACTCTATTTTATCTGTAGGAGAATTGAAGGTTTGCGAAGGTGCATACTGGGTTGTGTGATAGATATTCCCCATATGGCGCATAGCATCAGCCAAAACAGCAAGACGTTCCTTATTGCGAGTAATACGCTCGTCATAGTCATCTTCCGTTTCGCCAGGACGCATGCCTTTCTTTTTTGTAAGGTTTCCAAAAGCTTTGCCAAGCCAACCGAAGAAGCCGCCATCTCCCTTACCGCCGTCTTTCTTGAACTCTGGTACGGGGGTAGAGGCTTTTTTGCCTTGCTGCTGGCGCTGCAGTACATCAGACAGCGTAGGCGTGCCAGAAGATGTTTTTTTATTATCCTTGCCCGCATATACAGGAGTACCATCCTCATTCCAACCTATGGGTTGTGCTGGCATATTAGTAAAATCTGTAACATGCCCCTCTTTTTCTTCCTGCTTTGGCTGAGCGTCCGGATTGACCTCAAACTTTCCGCGGACAGGTAAGCTAAACACGTTTGGCGCAGCATTATTAGCCGTAGCCGTATTCACCCTTTCGTTTACATCAAAACCAATCTTTCTATCCCTAACAGGAGTACCACTAACAGGTGCAGTGGTTATAACACTGTTATTAGCCGCCTGTTGAGCGTTCTGTGCTTGAACAGACTGACCGTTGTTATTGTCACCGTTCAGGACCGCTTGTTTTTGCGCGTAATCTTGCACCAATGGCGCAGGAGAGTTAGGGTCTATATACCCAGCTCTCTCGTTCCACGAAGGAACCTTTTTATTTTTATCTTCTACCACAGCCATATAGATACACCACCTTTAATTTGTTCTACTTCCTCTCTGTCTCGCAAAACGTCAATAAAGTCATCTTCTAACAACGAGTCGTCCTCTTCTTCCTGAAGCTGTTCTTTTAATCCATCCTTCTGAAAACAAAGAGCGCCAAGCTCGCTCGTTAAATCCTTAATAACCTCATTCTTCTCGTTGATGCTCGACTTGAGATTTCCTATAATCACGCCATTGCATCGCTCTCTGGATTCGTAACCGCGGATAATGTCGTCCTTCTCAGCTACTCGAGCTTTCAGTCTAGTAACCTCCGCTTTCTTTCTACACAAAGCCCGCTCGTAGCCATGCAATGTACTTACACGATTACCTTCTCTGCCAAGACGCTTGCGTAAGTCGAATATCTCGGCGTTCCGGTCTGCAATGCTCTTAAAGAGAGCCTGCTCGCGCATCTTGTACGTCTCAACCGCTTCTTTAAGCTCTTCAATAGTCATTTCATTTAATTCCTTTTTCATCTTCCCTTTCTTTTTCCAATCGTTTAATTTCATCATTAATATAAAATGCCGCCTTTCTCAAATCCTCTACCTGCTTGAATACGTCCGAAAAGCCAGACTCTTTCTTTCTGCCGGCACGAAGTACATATTTAACCACGTTGCCCAGGTTGAAGTTCATATGTCGGGTTATATCAATAACCTCGATGCCGCAGAGTTCCTTTAGCCAGGTATAATAAGAAGGGTGCTCTACTCTACTATCGTTTATCATACGTCCTTTACTCTAACCTCAACAACAAACTCCGTGCTCATAGTGTTGTCAATAGCGTAGGCAACCTCAGAAGCAATACACTCCAATGCTCGCTTGATGTAGTTCGTATTCTTCTCTCCGTCCTGCATCTCAGTAACAGTAACGTAACCGTCTTGAGTGTCGGCTACAATAACGCCATTGTCGGCCATTGAAATCTTGTACTTGAAAACTTCCATAATTTCTTTTGTTTAATATTTTTAACATATCCCCAAAAATATAGGGGTGGGGAAAATCGAAAATCGCATTTTGGGCAAATAGGGGTGGGGGGGGTAGAGGATTTGTTTATTTGTGTTTATCTACTATAATTTGCGCCGGTGGTCAGCGGGGGTACCCCCTTGGGGTTGATGCAGCTCCTGCCCTACTTGTAAGAGGTTGACCATGCCGCCACACCTCCGGACGTGTACCGCCACCAACCTTCACTGGTCTCCAGTCCTATAATGTCGGGTAAGGATGCTTGTTATAATAGTCGTTGGCCACTCCGGTAGCCTTGTCGAGCAGAGACTGGCTGTTTGTGAAGTGCGATTGTGCCACATCTTTGGCACTTTGTGTTATCAATGTGTTATCAGACGTGTTGTTTGAGCCACCTAACTTGCTGCCATTCGTGGACTTACCTCCACCTTCGAGTGACCCCGCTGCGGTCATAAGCGCGTTAGACATGTTTTGGGAGGCCGTTGCGATACCTGCGGCACGGTTGTTCTCTGTCGTTTCCCGTTCCTTCGACTGCCCGAGTTGATGCTGAAGGTGAGCATCGGCAACAGACTGCTTGCGACTGGTGTCGGAGGCAGCTATATTTGCAATGGTGTTGCCCATTGTTCTGTTGGCGGCTTCCTTGGCTTGGGCGGTCGCTGATGAAGTACTTCCGCCTACCGCGGCCGAGCCTTCGGCCTTCTTCACGTAATCGTCCTGCACCTCTTGGGCGCGTCTCATAAGGTTTTGCCCTGCCTTGGTGTCGAGGTAGTCCGTATTGTACTGCTTGTCGTACCATGCTTTCTCCGCGTTCGTCCGGTATTGTTGTTCCTTCTTTGCCTTCTTAGCGGCCTTCGCGCTTGCTGCACCGCCAATAATAGAAGAAAGTGCGCTACCTGCAAGGGCGGCAGCGGTCAGTATCCACTCTTTCCGGTTGGCGATGACTGGGGAGCCGGAGAGAGGGCGGGTGCATTGTCTGTAAATATTTATCATACTTCGATATTTAAAGGGTTTACGGCTGCAAATATATACATATTTGGGGCTAATTCTTCGGTTATCCACACTCCGTATTTTGACCGGAAATTTCACGGATTTGTTAGTCGGGCCTCAAACCATCCGGAACTTTGACAAATGAAGGCTTATAATGGGCTTAAAACTGCCGTTATTGTAAAGATATTGTACTTTTACCCTAAAAACGCAACCAACTGATAATCAAGGGTTGAGTTTCGAACACTCCGAGGGCGAGATAAAACGCGGATGTAATGTAAAATTACCTTTAACGCTTTGCCTTCTTGAAAATTGCCCAAACTGGGGTTAAGGCCTGCTTTTGATATTCTTCTCTGTGTGCTTTTGTTTTCACTTCCTTATAATAATGTACGCGCGCGTTGGCGGTCTTCCGGATGTTCCTCCGTTTTTATCTTGGTGTGGTATTTTGGTGTTTTCCTTGGTTTGATTTGTCTGTTACTAATTCAATTTGCCGTTTTCTCTGTGTTTTTCTGTGCTTTTCGGGTATCCGGACGTGTTTTGTCTTAAATTCGCGAGTATTGAAGGGTTTAAAGTGGTGTTTCGGGGTGTTTGGTTGTGTTGTGAGGGGTTTTACTGGATATTGGGTTATTATTATAGGTTTAGAGGATAAAGGAGGGGAATGTGGTAAAACCTTGGGGAGATAAGGGGGCGCGGCCCCCATGGGCCTCCGGCCCTCCCCTGCTCCGCTCCCAGTTACCGACTTCCGGAATTACCTGCTATTGCTTTCACCTCCTCCACCATCCGGCAGAAGTCTTGCAGGTTGCAAGCTATCGCCCGACTATTCCCCGAAGTTCGTCAACCTGTTTAAAGAAGTCTTCAAGGCTATCCGCAGTATAATGTATTCCCCTATACCTTATATAGCTTGCGAACTCCTTACTGTCATCTACCACCCGTAGAGGTTCTTCACCCAGCAGGGTAGAGATTTTGACGTTGAGCACTTCAGCCATGCGCCCAAGTAAGTCGTATGTGGGATAATTCTTTTCTCGCACAATATTGCTAATAGCTACTTCGCTAACAGATAATTCCTTTGCTAGCCATTTACCCGTTTTTCCACGTTCTTTTAATATTTCCTTTAGATGAATATGTACCATATGAGTCATTCTTAATATCGTGCTGCAAAGTTACAAAAAATAAACCAACACTTTACTTAATATCTGTGAAAATTAAGCAGAAATTTATTAATAGAGGTTAAAAGATAAGTGCAAATTGAATTTTGTTCTTGAAAAATTTGGTAGAAATTAAAGTTATGCTTATCTTTGCAATCGAAATCAAGAACATTATCAAACAACTAAATTTCAAGATTATGGGAACATTGAAAAACGTACAACTTACCTCCTTCGAGTGGGGTGAAGTACTTGGCGCACTTGCTACCGCCATTCAAACGCACGAGAACCTCGCAGCGTGCCACACAGACGAAGAGGAGAAGATACTCCACGAGATGGATGCCGAGAACCTTCAGTACATCGTTAGAGAGATTTGGGCACAAATCTCTGAAGGGGAGGAGGTTTAAAATGGACTTCAACTTTACCGGATTTGCGCTTACCGCCCTCATCTTCTACGTGATGGGGGTTTGCGCAGGACACAACGAAAATAATTTTAGAGAATAAACCATTTAAATAAATAAGCATATGAACAACTCAATTGAAGACTTGTTGTACGACTTTATCGTAGAGAACCACATCGCCACAACGGACGAAATCAACCTTGTTACTGATATTAGCGGATGGTCCGAAGGGACGATGAACGATATTATATACGCTCGCACTGGTAACAGAGATTACGAGCAGTGCACACTAGACGATTATTGTTACATCACCCCCGAACTAGACCGTTACTATGGACTGAACCAAGAGGAGGACGAGGATGATGAGGATGATGATGAAGAGAACGAAGATTAAACAAGGGAAGATAAGGGCGGCTATGGCCGCCCTGCCTTAACGGACTAAAACAATAGGAGATAATACGATGAAACAAAGAATAATGAAAGTTGGGGAGAGGGTAGTTATTGCCGCCTCCGTCTACGAGAATACCCATGACGATTTCAAAGGGGTTTGGACTTCTGACTGGAGAGAAGAAGATAAGAAATATCTAGGTAAACGTACATGGATGCCACCATTTGAGATATACAATACAACATGCTTGATTGTAGAAGGGTTTGCTTTAGATATCATCCCCGATGACGAATTTATTAAACGATACGGCTTTTAATTCCTCGACATTATGAGACATGAAGAATTTACCGGAATGGCAAACGAAGAACTTGTAAGAACCATCGCAGGTACTTCACTTACCACTGATAACTCCCTGCGTGAGTTATCCAACATGAGCATGGAACAACTTACCAGTATTAAGGGGGTAGGCCAAAAGACCGCAAAGAAACTTCTTGCCGCCTTCGAACTGGGCAGAAGAGCATTTGCAGAAGAGAACCATCGCGACAAAATTACCGAGAGTAACGACCTTTACACGCACCTCCGGCCACTGATGCAGGGTAGAGACACAGAAACCGCCTACCTTGTAATCATGAACCACAACACGAACATAATAAAGACGGTGAAGTTGTCTGAAGGTGGATACACTGAAACCGCTATTGATGTTAGGGTAGCACTCAAGCACACCCTTCTGAACAATGGCACGGTAATAGCCCTCGCGCATAATCATCCATCCGGAAGCTTGCAACCAAGCAAGCAGGATGATGACCTTACACGGAAGTTTGCCGAGGCATGCAAAATAATGCGCATTCACTTCATGGACCATATTATAATCGGCAACGGGTATTATAGCTACCATGACGCAGGAAGGTTTTAAACGGGCAGGGTGATAGGTTAAAAGCCTACGAGACGGAGCAAAGCCGCCACACCCACTAAATTTTAATCTAAATTCAACGAATATGAAACAGAACAAAGTAAAGTATTACATTGGCCGCACTTCGGCCTACTACTTCGACGATGACGAAGGCGTATTTACTCCGGACTACTGGACGTGGGAGAATAACCCGAATTTGCTTGCCGGAGACGCCCATGAACTTAACGAGGATGGTGTAAAAGTCATGTTTATGTGGGGAGACGACTATTCGGCAGGTTACGACCTCTGCACCGGACGCGCGAAGGGACTTGCCGCACGCTTTGACAAGGAAGAGATTTATCGACTACTTTGCTTACCGGACTACAGTACAAAACTTTAAAATATTACAGACATGAACAAAAATGTAAAAAGAACAATCGTTGCCGCCATTCTGACGGTTATCAGCTTTACCGGACTTGTTTCCGGAGCCATGGCATTAGACCATCATAATATGGTAGAGATGGAGCGTACAACACTACTCCAGTTCATCGAGTACTGCAGAGAGACCGAAGGCCTTCAGCAGGTAGACCCGCACAAGGATTACACTAATAGCAGCCTTCACGTTTTGAAGTGTATAGCAAAATTCTATGCTACGCAAGACAACTTTGCGGACGTTACCGACTATCCGGAAATGGAACTTGTGGACGATATTTTGAGTATCAAGGTAGCAGGAAGAACAAATAACTAGGGAAGATAAGGGCCTTCGGCCCGCGGGAGGACATCCGCCCTCCCTCCCATAACCGCATAAAGACAACATATAAAACATAAAGACATGGAGAAATATTTTAGCGACAACAACGTGATTGCACTTTTTAAAATCGAGAGTGTTAAAGACATCTATACCGTCAACGAACTGCACGGACTTCTTTTTGTCTCCAACCAATACGGAGATTGTTTTGATTACTTCGAACTTGACGAGAATGACGTAGAGACGGAGCCAACAGAAGACCAAGTACTGGAGCGCGAACTGGAGGCCTTCCATAACGGAGAAACCTTATATGCGTGCCATTATATAGGTTCAAACGTTGTGGTTCCGGAGAAATACACCATCATGACCACGGACATAAATGTAGGGCAAACGGTATACTACATGAATGACAACAAAATCACCTCCGGACAAGTGAACAAGATACAGATATGCGAACGTCGTCTTTGGGACAATGCAAAGCCAACTAACAGAGTGCAGACTTTAGCCCAGTTCGAAGTAGCATGTGGCGCAACGAGTATCACACTTTATAGAGACAAAATCTTCACCACGAAGGAGGAAGTTGTAGAGTACTTGTCGAACCATATAGAAAGCTAGAGGTATGATAACATCACAGTTGAAGACAATCTTTGACGAAATCAAAGGCTATAAAGAGATAGATATTCACACGTCAGACCGAGGGCTATTTAAGGTGCTGCGTGGATATAGTGTAGATATCGACTATAAGCACACTGGGCTTTTGCGTATCTCTGCAAGCGACTCCGGATGGATGGCATACATCAATGTTGCCGACATTACGGCAGTGGACACCGATTGGGGGTACCCAAAAGAAGAGAAAGTAAAAGAGAAGTTTGATGCGTTTGTATATTAGTTGTTTGTGTTTAGGGTCAGCGTTAAAGGCGCACGGGGAGTTCGAGCCTTCCGGCCCTCCAAATTTAAACCATAAAATTTGAAGATATGATAAAGCTAGAGAAAAATGACTTTTGGCGAAAGCTTAAAGCCGGAGACGAGAGCACAAAACGCAAGGTGGAGATGTACATCCTTATGCGTGATTACATCTGTGGAGTGAGATTTAATAGACGCATGAAAGCAAAAGGGGAACCAGTACGAAAAAACCTGCTTGGTATTCAACACAAGTTAACCGATATGCTAGGCGAGAGAAATGAGCTAAAGGTACTCCACTTTGTCAATGCAGTTTTAGATATATACCACAACATTCAGCCATGGTTTACAGAAAAGACGATGTTTCTTCGCGAGAACCACAACTTTACAACCGTCTGCTTGTGGTATACATACGAACAGACTACCGGAGAAGAGCCTCGTATGTACGGCATAAACGAACTTACCTACAACTACATTACTTCCGGAGAGCATTGCTCCACACGCGCAGGGGAGCAATTCTTTAAATCAACAAAGGAGTTATTCGAACAAATTAAATAATAGTGTGATATGATAACAACAAACAACTACACCACAGAGCCTTTCGCAGAAGAGATGAACAACACGGTAGAGTTTATAAACTCTTATGTTAATCCGGACTTCATCCGGGTAGAGAACAACGACGAGGTAGAAGGCACATTTGATGTCTTCACCTCCGGCAAACTAAGGTCGAGATGTCTTACAGAGACAGAACTGGAGGCAATGCTCGAAGGGGTTGAAATTGGCTTGCAAGTATAATAATAAAATCGTGTATATTTGTATGGAAGAAGACTATTACAATTACAACATCGGCACAGAGCACGCTTATAGCGTGCTTCATGCTGAGTTTCCAACCGTGCCGTTGATAATGATAAACGAGGCGGTAATGGATTACTGGGATGAAGATATGAGTGACGAGCAGAATATAAGCAACTGCAGACACTTAGAACAATACGTTTAAATTGGAAACATATGAGAACATGTAAAGAATTACCCAAGAAATACAACCGGATTAAATCTGGCCATATTGACGTGATTGATGACTATGCCTATGCGGTATATCATAAAACATACGACCACCGAGATTACGTCTACCGTATTACAAGAAGAGAGTATTATAAACTTCGCCATGAGGCGCAATACTGGGAATGCTATAAAGCCGCACCTTACGAGTGGAATATGCAACTACAGATATGGATATACATCCATAATGAGGCAGGAATAACCCCGTATATACAAACAACGAGACATCTGTAAACACATGTACAAGAATATGAATAACAAGGAACTTATATGTTATGTGGAGGCTGGAGCGGTCTTCTGCTCTAACGGAGATGCTGCACACACCATCGACTTCCCCGAAGATAGAGATGAAATTGCAAACGCTATCAAGGAGTTAGGGTTTTACGAACTCAACCCTAATTCCGAAGATTTTGACGGATATGCTGATGCGGCTGCCAAGTTGGATATATTCAATGTAACGTCGGCGCGGATATTCACTTCCGGAGGTTATCTCTTTAGTCCTGACGCATTGCGTGATTAAACGACAATTAAAACTACAATAATTATGAAACAGATTGAATTTATTGGCGGCATCGCTGCCGAACTTGCAGAAGTCCTCAAAGAGAACAATATCGTTGCAACTTGCATTGAGGGCAATGTTTGCGAAATCAGCGA
>CAVJCD010000006.1:0-18406 GCA_963648005.1 Tannerellaceae bacterium
AAAAAAGGGCAGAGCTGCAAGATTTGGAAAACAGACAACGATTGTTACAAGCGGATGGCAAGGAATTAAATAAAGAACAACAAAAGGAACTGGAAACAACGAGACGGGAAATTAAAGAAATATCAGCGAATTTGGAAACTGCCCGAAAGCGTATCAAAGACCTTGGTGGAGAATCACCCTATAGTAACAGTCTCGAATTGGAGAGTGCTTCGGTAGATACGCTCGTAGCAAAATACAAAGCGTTGGAGAAAGAGATGAAACGTCTGGGAGATGATACGGATTATAAGGACACCTTTGCTTCGCGTGGATATAGTTCTTCAACAGAAGAATATGCCGCCAAGAAGAAGGAAGAAGAAGAAATAAAACGTGTGCTGAAAAATAAATATGGGCGTAACGAAAATGGTAATTGGTTAAGAGAAAGAGGTAGCGGGAAGAAAGAGGAACAGGAACGTAAGAAAGAGATAGAGGGTGCGCTGGCTGCTTTGGATGAATACTTCATTCGCCGCGAGACTGCCATCAAGGAGGCACGTGCCAAAGAAGAAATCACCGAAGAAGAGATGAACCGACAGGTGGAACAGAACGAGATGGAACATCTCACGCAACGGGTAAAGTTGCGCAACTCGTTTCTAAACAAAGAAGAGCAGCTTTCCGAGGAGGAACTGGCTCGCTATGGCATGACAAAAGAAACTATGACGCGCCTTGCCAACTTCCTTCAGGAAAAGGGAAAGACAATGACCGATGGCATACGCAAACAACAAGCCGAAGACCTTCTGACTATTCAAAACAATTTGTTGAAGCATAAAAAGGCCATCGAAGCCATAATTTTGGATGATAACTACACAGAGAAGGTGAATGCGGAGTACCGTAAATCTATTGATGCACTTGAACTATTGTTTGGTCAATACGAAGACCGTTCGGAACAACTGGCCGATTCACGTCTTACCATTCTGCGTGGATATGCCAAAGAAGCGTATCTGCTGGATGTCAAACAACTGGAAGAACGCATGAGGCTGAATGGGGCTTTTGGCGAATGGATGAAGAATCGCACGGAAGAGGACTACGAAGCCTTGTTGATTATCCTCCGCAAGTATGGCGATGACTTGGAAGAAGCACAGAACAAACAAGCCAATCGTGACAAGACCATAGCCGATAAGAAGTGGACGAAATCGGGTAGGAAAGAGGGTAGTGATGCTGCCATATCTGGGCAAGAAGGTCAAGTAAGTCTGGTGTCTTCACTCAAAGGTTTGGGGCTTGCAAGCGACAGACAAGAGGAAGATGAGCAGATGAAGTTGTATGAGATGAAGTTGAAAGTTTCCGAGCTTTACTTGGAACAACTAAAATTGGAAACGGCTGCCCGCATCGAAGCGGCACAGAAAGCAGTCGAAGCAGCTGAATTTGAATACAACACAATCAAAGAAATACGTGAGAAAGAGGGCGATGATGCCGAGAATAATGCAGAAACACAGATGGCAGCCGCCGATAACTTGGCACAAAAACAGCAAGAGTTGGCTGATATGAGAGAGCAGGCGAGGGAAACGGAAGCGGAAGCACAAGAAGAGGTGGATGAGAACCGCCAAGCAAGAGACCAAGCCGAAGAGGATGCTATATCGCGTAAATTGGAGATACTGAAAGGTTATACCGATGCCATTGTGGACTTTGGTGAGCAGATGGGCGAAGCGGCCTTCGGTGAAGTGGAAGACCGCAAGGAAGCAGCCAAGCAGTTGCTAAAGACAGTGATGCAGCTCACAAAAGATTTAATCATGCAGAAAACAATGGAGTTAATTTCCACCAAATTGCTGAATAAACAAAAAGAAACCAACGAGCAACAAACTCAACAGTCTATCACAACAACAACAGGGGTACAGATGCAGGCGCAGTTGGCGGCAACGGCTGGAAAGACAACGGCTGATGTTGTGGCGGGTGCAGGTTCTGGTGCGGCAAAAACGATTGGGCAATTAGGTTGGTGGGGTATTCCACTGGTGGCAGTCATCAATGCGACCCTTGGTGCGTTGATGTCTTTGGCTATGAGCCAAATCAACAAGTCAAAAGAAGAGGTGGCCGAAGCAACGGGTGTCTCCAGTACAAGCCGCGTGGCTGCTGGTATGTTGACCTACGCCGAAGGTGATTACCCGGTATTGGGTAATGACGGACAGATATACAATGCTAAATACCAAAAGGAGTTGAAGACGGGAGTGTATGGCGGCGGTGCTCACTTCGGTATCTTCTCCGAGAAAAAACCGGAGATGATTGTGGATGGCAATACCACAGAGAAATTGATGCTGAACTATCCGCACATTTACGATGCTATTCTCACCATTGCCAAGAACGGGCGCATGAAGAGTGCGGCCATATCGACATTTGCAACGGGTAGCTATCCCACACAGTCGGTAAGCGTGCAAGAGGCTACGGCGGGCTTGAATACGTCTCTTGATGTGGCGGCAATGGGTAATATGATGATTTCGGTAGCAAATGCCATTGAAGCACTCAATCAGCGATTGGAACTGCCTATCTCTGCCTACATTAACCCGTATGGCGACAATGGAGCTGTGAAACAAATCAATAAAGCAAGCAAGTTTATGAAAAGAAGGGGGTTAAACTGATATGACTGGATTACAGATAAAAGTGGAGGGCGAATGGCTTGCCCTCCCCGATGATTTTAGTATTTCGTTCGAAGACCAAAGTCCGGTATTCAACGACCAAGGGGCGTTCTCGTTCCCGTTTGAAATTCCGATTGAACCCAACCGCATTGTGTTGCGCAACATTGCGGATGCGTTCGGTGCTATCACTTTGGCTGATATTGATAAGATGGATGCTGAGATGTGGTTTGATGACGTGCTTATCTATCGGGGGCTGCTTGAAACGGATGACTCTGTGGATATTGAAGACTCCATCTCCGTATCGTTCGTCTCTGGCAACTCTAGCTTCGAAGATGCCATAGAGGATTTGGAACTGCGTGACCTTCCATTGGATAGGGATATTCATTTGGGACATGTGTGTACGCAACTGGATATAAAGTCAAAAGGCTATGACTATATTTCAGTTCCTTCTTTTGAACTGTCCGTACCTATGCCTCAATATGCGTTGATGTCGTTTACCGAATGTAACATATCCAAGCCTTATCCGCAAGCTACCTTTTGCAACGCACGTATCTGTTGCAGCAATGGCGAGGGAGGGTATAAAATCTTGGGCGCATATCGTTCAGAGAGTGGGGTATGTTTCTATGTGATGTATATGCTCGATCTGTTGTTTAAGCATATCGGGGTATCAGTGTTAGAAAATCATTTATACGATGTGGAGGACATGACCCGTTTGGCGTTCTTCACTACTGTGTGCGACTACGAGTTGCGCGATGAACAAGTTATCCCCGTGACACCTAACTTTGCTCCTCCTGTGGTACAAGGAGATACCATGCCATATTCCGAAAGCTATTGTTTCCATTTGGAAGGGGAATTTAAAACATCGCGAGTATATGACAATAGAATCGTAGAAGAGACAGGTGTTAATGATTGTACAAAATACATGCACGTGTCTCAGGCGTATGCCACATCACAAAACTTTCCGGATGAATCGGTAAGTGATGTCATTGATGATTTGAAGAATGCGTTTGGTGTGCGCTTCCTCTATTACAACAAGACAAACCAGATAAGTATTTACTTTATAAAAGATATTTTGGCTGACAATGAGGTCAAGTCATTGGATGTGGAGGTTCTGGACTATACCGTAAACCGCACGAAGTTCACGGGCAACCTGATTACCTATGGGCAGGACGATGATACCAACTTCAATTACTCCGACTTTTCCAACGTAAAGGAGTATAGCGGCTATCAGGCAATCTTGGATGCGGGCGTTCATTCTGCCGATACGGTGTGCAAATACGATGCGCTAACGGGGAATTTCTACCGCGTAAAGGTGAATAAGGACACAGGGGGAGACCCCGCATTGTTCGAAGTGGGCGGCTACAATTCATGGGGCGTAGAGGGTACGTCCAAAGAAGACCAAGAGGAAATTAGTATTGGTTTTGTCCCGGTTACATTGAACGATGTGCAAAAGGCTATGACGGGCGGTACAAGCATCACTGAGAACCAATGTCTAGCGGTGTATGTGGACGAAGAGTTGGCTGCAACCTATGAGTTTACGTATGCTTTCGCAACCGATTGGACTGATTGCGGCGATAGCCGTTATCGGTCAATGGTAAGCGGCAATGTGATAGTGTCTTACCCCGGTGCTTTCGATACAGAAAACAGTAATGAATCACCTCTTGCTTCGTATGATGCGGGTTATTCATTGGGCATCATGCGTGGTCCCGGCAGTGACAGCCACATAGAGTACACAAATAACTATGATGGCGAGGGCAACGACAAATGGGTACAGACTTCGGCAAACTATGCCTTCACTGCCGATTCGTGCGACAACTTCGGCAAGTTCTTCGATTATAATGGGTCGGAAGAAGGGGGTATAGACCAATCGGGACGCATCTCATTGAAGATTGTAGCCACGAAGGATGGATATGGAGCAGACACAAAATATGCCAATCGTGGATTGGCTGACAAGTTTATGGGCGAATACATGCACTTTCAGGCAAAAAAGAAGGTGGTCACGTTGTCGGTTGACATGAGCTTGATGCAGATAATCAACATTGATTATACCAAACGGTATAAGATAGGTGATTTCGTGGGATGGATAAACAAGATAACTTACGAATTGCATTTGGATGGTATCAGTGATGTAAAAATAGAATTATACACAATATAAACAGAATTGGGAATGGCAATTACTTTAATTCAACAACCGGGTTTTGTGTCGTTTGCCGCAAACCCCATCATATTTAAGGCAAAAACGACCTTGGAGGATAAGACTATGTTGCGCATCGTGCTTACATGTGAAGTGCATTATGCAAAGTTTGAATCCACCGATAGCGGCGATTATCAAGAGGACTATACATACTTCTTGGGCGATGACAAGATTGGCACGTTCAATGTGGCCCCTACATTGTGGGCACTCATACGCCGCCGCACAGAGAACAGCGTGAACAATGGCAATCTGCCAGACGTGGAGAATGATGTAACGAGCGCATTCTTTCGTGTCACGGCGCAAGAGGTCTATGTGGAAGGCATAAACGAAATCAAGGGGGGAAGCGTAACATCCGAAACTTTCGTGGCAATAACAGGCGGCATGACCGATTGGGAATGGATGTCTGCCTCTACGACAGATGCAATGGATTTATTGAAGAGTGGTCGGCTGTTGAGCCGCAAACCGGAAGGCGAGATGCTGATTCCAGATATGAACTTTGTTGTCCCGTTGGTGTCTGGCACTATCGGGCTGAAACTGAATTTGGCACGCAATGGCGAGACCATAGCATCAAAGGCTACAAGCGAAAATGCTCCTTGGATTCCGATGTCTCTTCCGTTATCTACGTCTGGTTGTGAGGCGGGAGATGAATTGGTAGTGGCGTATGGCACGTCATCCAGTCATAAGGTGGTGGTCAACAAGCGTCCGGAAATGAAGGTATTCTACTTTCTAAATGGTTTTGGCCTACCTGAATCTGTTATAGCTTATTCGCTGGAATCGCTGAACTACAAGATAGAGAGCGAGACGTATAATGTTCCGCAAGAGATTGAGGCGCGTGGCTACTCCCGTGTGATGAACTTCTCAGAGCAGGCCGAAAGCGAATATGGGATGAGTAGTGGCTTCGTGTCAAGGGAGTGGGCTGAATGGTGGATTCATGAGTTCCTACCCACTCGCATGGCGTGGATGATAGAAAACGGCGTGGTCGTTCCTGTAGCCATTGAACCGGAGAAGACGGTGAAGCTGTACGACAAATCCAAACCGGACATGATGTCTATCACATTCACTGTGAGATATTCATTCCGTGGCGGTACATACAACAAGTTTGAATGATACTCTGAGAAGAGGGGCGCATGCGAGGCATACTGCCGTGTACCATACATGCGCCTCTTGTTTTTTGTTAGTCTTTCTTCCCTTTGAATTTCCTCCATAACCGGAATAATTGTTGCCGCAACATGCGGTTCTCTGCTATTAACAAATCATTATAGGTGGTACTATAGACTACGTTTGATTTATTCTTGTCTTCTATTAGGCAAGTTGGGGTAATTTCTAATTTGTTGAGCAGATTCACAAAGTCACTCATGTGCATATTGCTCACACTTTTCCTCCAATTCTGCATCTTGGTTTCACTCAAACCTTCCATCTCTGCAATCTCTGCTAAAGATAACCCTGTCACGCTACCGCTACCATATAATTCGCGAATATATTCTGGATGCCAAATTATTGTAACCCAACTATTATCGCTTGTCGGATATTTGTCTTGTGGGTATAAAGGTATGACCCCATCAGTTTTTACAAAGAAATGCCGGGATGATATGTGTAGCTTGTTGCATAGCTCAATCAAACGTGACATGGTAAGATTACCCGTTCGTGCCTCATTTGCGGTAAGTAGATTCTCTCCGCTTTTCTCTGGATGCTTGAATAACGAGAGTACCAATTTGTAGTTTGCCTCCCAATGTCTTCTCTTGTCTGATATGTATTCTGCTTTGCCGTCAGTAAGAATGTCATTGGTTGGTTGTTTGTGTGTTACATTCTTTTGTTGAAGTAAAGGTTTGCCAAAATAGATAGTGCCATCTTGCTCATGCAGCAAAGCCCCTTGGCTCGTTTGCTCTATGAGCATGTTGGGTAAAAGTTCTGTATTTGGATCATCAAACAATACATCCAAGTCACATTGCAACTTGTTACAGAGATTGATAATCTCTCCGGTCTTTATGCTTTCTTGATTCTTTATCCAGAAACTGAGGGTGGCTTTGCTCATGTTAAGCATGGTAGCTAGTTTGCCTATGCTTAACTGCCTCTCCGTACCTTTTATATAAGGAGACAGATTCTGTAAGGCGTTTGGTCGCATACGAATTGGTTTGAATGCGACTTCTGGAATTATGTATTTCGAACGGTCTTTAAGGAAAGGTGTATATTCCGATGGGGTGATGAAATGGCCTATGCTGATGCGCATGGCATTGCAGAGCTCAATTAGTTCGTTAATGGGCATAATACCCGGGTTGTTGCACCTCTTTGCATACTTTGAATTGTTCCCAAAGTAAGAGTTCGAAAAAGAGGTACTGTTCATTTCAGATAGTCTATAAAGGTTATCGAATAGCAGTGCGTTGAAAAAATACATGTCTTTTGAGTAAAAATCATAAAAATATTTCCGATTCTTAGACGTAATACGGATTTTATTACCTACTTTTGTGACAAAAATAATACGAACAGGGAAATATTAAACGATTTTTATCCTAAAATATGTGTAAAAGTATGGATATAGGCACTTCCGATATGTTCAAAAGAAGCCTGATAAAAAATATATCCTCCGAAAAAAATAAAAACATTCGGGGGGGATTGGCTCGCTATATAATCAATAAGTATGGATTGCTAAAAAACTCTGTATATGCCAAGTTGCGTGATGGCTCGTTCAAACCGTGGGAGGTGATAGGCATAGATGAGTGTTGCAAAAGGTTTAATGGTTGCGTGCCAGAGAAGCCGGATGAGTATTTCATGAACTTGCGAAAGAAGAGTCTGTTCCTAAAACACATGGTAGTGTATGGGATGTCTGCGGTAACGGTTCGCAAGAAATTCATGGCAAACGACTTGTCGGCTTTCGAACGGAAGGGTTTGCAAAATATTGTCCGTGAGTATTTGGAAGAAATTAACGGAGTATTGGAGGGCTGTGATAATGGAGCAGAATAGTTGGAGCCGGACTGAATGGGAGGCTTATACTGACAAAGAGACGGGGTTGCCTATCGTATTGGTGGGCAACGAGCGTTTCATGGTTAACCCGTTCGAATGTGCTGTGGCAAGCGACAAGGTGAAGGATTTTGTTGATTGGTATGTGGACGATATGGAGCGGTTGTTTCCAGCTCATGTTATTGCATGCGAGGCAAAACTGAAACAAAGGTTGGGCTTGGCTTATAAGACGGTTCGCTTTCAGCCTTTGCGCTACCGCTTCGAAATTGCAGCGGTTAGCCTAAATTGTTTGTTCGGATTGCTTGATGGTGTCCCCGACCACACATTCAGCGGTGAATATAACCCAGAACATACGGTTTGCCCTGAAAGGTATTGTTGCTCCTTTAATGGTTTTGGTGGCAAGACAAAAGATTGTGTATTGTGTAACCCCGTGTGGGATTTTGGCCTAACACGCAAGCAGGCTGAGATAGCAGACAAAATTGTGAATACAAATATGGACTATGCCGAAATAGCGGAGTCGGAAGGTTGTTCGGTATCTAACATTGACAACATCCGCAAACGTATCTTTGCCGCGTGCGGGGTATCTACACGCCCCGAATTGGTGTTGATGTTGCGAGGCAAGAGAATCTTCTAAATGAAGACAAAATGAGAAACAGAAAATATATAGTTCCTAAAAAATATGACAGCAAGCAGGCTGCGCTCATTGCCTACGATGAATCTGATACGAGCATTCACATGGGCTTTATGGGGGTGTCGTTACATGACTTAAAAGAATTGGGTACACTCATAAAATGCGAAGATTGGTGTATGGGCAACGTGTTTGTTGAACGTGACAATGTAACTGTGATGAATCCTGATTGGTTTATGATTGAGTATATTCCACGGAAGGACTTGTTGACTTCTCTATTGGAACAACTTGGATATACACTGATTCTGTCATCTAAAATATACATACCTTAATCTGATTGACTTATGATAAGCGAAACCGAAATAATAAAGCTGAACGCTCTTCCATTAGAGCAAGTCATGCGTAACAATGGTTACGAACCACACCATCGCACATCAAAATCATATTTTTATATCTGTCCTTTTCACAAAGAGAAAAATGGCAGCTTCTGTGTGTCGAAGTACCCAGCCAAAGGACAACAGTTCGCGGCTTTCTGGTGTTTCGCTTGTTCGGCTGAAACCGATGCCAAGGGGGTTGGTGCTATCATGCTTCAGCAGAAATTGTTGGAGAGGGATGGCGAAAAGGCTGATTTCATTTCGGTTGTGAATAGGTTGGCAAAGGACTTTAACTTAGAACTTGACGGGGATTATAAGAATGGTTTCTTTCATCGTTCTAAGAAAGTTGAACCTATAGATAAGGTGGCTTTCGATGTCCCCGATCGTGAGTTTACGGTGCAGGAGTTGAGAGCGTTGGGATGTAGGGTGGAACAGTCGTTCTATGCCGATGAAGAAAAAGATGATACATGGATGGCTGAACGCAAGCCCGATGGCTCTCCGGCCTACAGATACTCTTTTGTACCGGCTTTTTATGAAAACGAACGGGAAGCGGAGAACTTTGATAGTAACATATTGAAGAAGATGTTCGGGCTTTATCCTTTGGACGGGTATGTCACTCCGGCCAAAGAGAATGAGGAAGAGGTAAAGGTGAGCTATGAGGTGAAAGCCACGCAGTCATATCCGATGTTCCTATTCCGCTATACCGATAAGAATGGCAAGTGGTGGGCGCGTAAGTATGAACCGTATTTCCGCGAATCGGAAGGGAAAGGCGGGCGCAAGGGTGCAAACTATAAATTTACGTGGTGGTTTCAAGATGGCAAATGCTTGCCGACAATGAAACGCGACTTGTATGGCGATGCGGACGTGATGAGTGCTTTGGATGGAGCAGAGGTGATGAGTAGTGACGATGCGCATCCGGTCATGACGGTGCAACGTTCGGTGGCTGGCAAACGGCAAGCGGTGCGGGTCTTTCATCGTATCGTGATTTGTAGTGGTCCCCGCGATGCCATAAACGTGTACTTCCACAGTAATGCACATGTGGTTTATCCGCACTCCGAGGGCAGCATCTTATCTTCGGCGTGCGTAAAGAAGTTGCGTGAGATTGCCGCCGAGGTGTTCGTGTTGTACGACATTGATTCGGTTGGAATGTCTATGATGAATCGCATTGCACTGAAATACCCGGAACTGAAAGCAGTCTATTTGCCGGACGATTTGGCTACGCAGTACAACCCCCGAAGCGGGAAACTGTGCAAGGATGCCGAAGAGTTCTTTAATTTCTACCCGAATGTGATGCGTGCCAACGAGAGGTTGGCGCATACTTCGATAAATGCACGTTTCGATGCGTTGCTGACCACAGCCAAACGAATGCGCTTTTGGGATGTGCAGTACCAAAGCAAAAAGGATGAGTTTGGCGAGAGATACGACACACGAAAATATACATTGAACTTCTCCAACTTGGCGCAGTTCTTGTCGGCCAATGGTTTCTATGTCTATACGGACGAAAGCCGGACGGACAAGTTCGTGATTGTGCAGAACAACATCGTGGATGTGGTGGAAGAAAACAAGTCACTCACCGCAGCCAAGGCGATTATGCACGATTGGCTGGAACTGAACCCTCAGTACTATAACGAGGACTTGGCCAATGCGGTTTTCACGCAGAAGAAGATTGGGGTAGACACACTGAATAGCATTCGCCATATCAAATTGGACTTTGTATCGTGGGGAAAGGATTTCGAATATTTCTTTTTCCGTAACACGGCGGTAAAGGTAACGAAGGATGCCATTGAAGCGGTAAACTATAAGGATTTGCCGTTCCAAGTGAATAGGGAGGCTATCATGGATGCCGACTATCATGCGTTGCCTTATTCGTTGTTTACAATTGAAGAGAACCCGTCTTTCGCAGCACGGAAGGCCGATCATGAACAGGCGTTAGCCGATAAGAAGATGAGTTTGGAAGATAAGGAATGTGAAACGGCTGAGTTTATCGGCTACGAACGGATGTATCGTTACTTCTTGCATTTTACCAACCCGATAGAGCAGTCTCCCATCGCAGTACAGTATCTGTATGACACGTGCCGCATCCATTGGAAGAAGGAGGATAAGGGGTTGCCTCTTACCGCCGAAGAGAAACAGCGTCAGGATATGCACTTTGTCTGCAAGTGCGCTATGTTGGGCTATATGCTTTCCCGCTATCGCACTGGAGCCATGCAACAGATGGGTGTTGTAACCGATTACACGGTTGTGGACGAAAACAAGTCGGCTGGAGGTACGGGTAAGAGTATCATCCGTGGCTTCTTGGAGATGGTGCGTAAGGTGTGCTACATCGGTGGTAAGTCTTTCAAACGTGGTGATAATATGGCAAAGAACTTTGCGGAGTTCCGCGACACGGTTGACTCGCTGATTTTTATTGATGACTTGCGTAGCGACCTTGTGGGGGATGAGTTCTATAATGCCACAGATAAGATTACCGTCAAAACGTTGTATAAGGACGAAGCTACGTTACCCGACAATCGAACACCGAAGATTCTGGCTACTATGAACAAGTTTCCGTTCGATATGAGTAGCGATTCCACCTATCGCCGTATGTATTTGGCCATGCAGAGTGACTTTTATCATTCATCTAACTATAGCGGAACAGTCGAAGCAGTCACGCCACAAACACGCTTTGGGAAAGATATTATCAAGGAAATCACATCGCAAGAACGGGATGAAGCAGTGGCTCTGATGTTGCAGTGTTGTCAGTTCTATTTGGGCATTCAGCGCAACCTCACACCGCCTATGGAACGTGACGGACAGATGCGTTTGCTCTATAGTAGCATTAAGGATGCGTCATTCATTGCATGGGCAAATGGCTTCTTCGCTAATCCGTGGCACAAAGGCCGTCCGTTGGATGTTTACGAGATTTGTGCATCTTACTTGGAAGAGATGGGTGAGGAGGTGACTCAGACAAGCATAAAGAAGTCAAGGAATGATGTATTGAAGAAATTACGTGCCTATTGTACTGCCACACAGATTGCGATGAACCCAGCCATTGTATTCCGTGGGGACACAAGTAGCGGCTCTTGCCCACGTGCTTATGCGTGGACTAAAGACTGGATGACAAACGAGATGCACCGTCCCGACCGGGTAAGACGAAATGTGCGGTGTTGCTATTTCTATAGCCTGAATGAGGTGCCGAAGATTGAGAAGGAGATATTGCCGTGTCCCGAAAATGATGAGGAAATGGAATGGAAACGCAAGACGGAGATTGCGAATGTAAGCAAAGCAAAGGAGGAAGAATGATAAAGGCGAGTCACATGAAACGTGAAGCACTGGGATTGCGTAAGGCAAATTTGGTGAATCTTCTTCAGATGATTATTGAGGGGGAATATGAGTTGACCTTGGTGAGCAAAGATGGTAAGCCAATCAACGTATGCACTTCCCATGAATTTAAATGGTTGCAACGGCATAATAGGCGAGTCTTGATTGCGACTATAATGACTAAGATAACGGAGATTAACCAAGAATTGAGGGGAATGTAATGGGGAAGTTGAGAATCGGGTTGTTGGCGGTTGATAGTAACTATCCAAACCTCGCACTAATGAAAATATCTGCATACCACAAGTCGCTGGGCGATGATGTAGAGTGGTATAATCCTTTGTCTCATTATGAGAAGGTATATCTGACAAAGGTATTTTCGTTCACTCACGAATATGGTTGTTATATCAATGCGGATGAGGTGGAACGTGGTGGGACGGGTTATGATATACGCAAAGTCCTGCCAACTAAGATTGACAGACTGCAACCCGACTATTCATTATACTCATCAATAGACAACAAGACGAGCTATGGATTTTTAACACGTGGATGCCCGAATCATTGTAAATGGTGCATCGTCCCGCAGAAGGAAGGTGGAATCATGCCATATATGGATATTGAAGAGATAGCCATTGATGGGCGCACTAACGTAATCTTAATGGATAACAACGTACTTGCTTCCGACTTGCAACAGATAGAGAAGATAGTAAAGTTGCATTTGCGTGTGGATTTCAATCAAGCCATTGATGCACGTTTGGTAACGCCGGAGATAGCACAGCTACTTGCCAAAGTGCGATGGATTAAACGAATCCGTTTCGGGTGCGATACGAAAGCGCAAATAGAACAATGCGAGAAGGCAATGACATTGATTGATAGGTATGGCTATAAAGGAGAATACTTTCTCTACTGCATCCTTATGGATGATTTCTATGAAGCGTTTAGTAGGGTAAATCATTGGAAGGAGAGAGGCAGACGATATAATCCGTTTTGCCAACCATTCCGTGACCCGAAAGGGAAGAATGTTATTCCACAATGGCAGAAAGACCTTGCGGAATGGGCAGACAAAAGGCAGACGTTTTACGCGTGCGAATTTAGAGACTTTGAGCCACGGAGAGGCTTTCGTTGTGGCGAATATTTTATGCAAAATATGAAAATGATAATACTAGTAGTCGTAGCTTCGGTGATAGCTATGGCATTAAATAGAGAACAAAAGTGAAAGTATATTACTAACCAATTAAACAATAACAATGAAAGTAAGAATCAAGAAACTCAGCCCTGATGCGGTAATCCCCGTCAAGGCGCACGATACCGATGCCGGATTCGACCTCACCGCCATCTCCCGTGCAGTAGACCGCTACGGGAATATCGTCTACGGAACTGGACTCGCCTTTGAAATCCCCAAAGGATTCGTTGGCTATGTCTTCCCACGCTCGTCCATCAGCAAGGTGGATATGTTACTCAGCAATGCGGTAGGCGTTATTGATAGTGGCTATCGTGGTGAAGTGACCGCCAAGTTCAAACCTTCTTGGCAGTTCGACACTGCGGCCTTGCCGTTCCGCATGGGTGATGTAGATATAATAGGTATGGATGATGATAACGGATGCCGCATCTACCAAGTCGGAGACCGCATCGCCCAGCTCGTCATTATGCCATATCCCGAAGTAGAATTTGAGGAAGCCGAAGAACTGACCGATACCGACCGAGGTGCGGGAGGCTACGGCTCAACCGGGAAATAAGACAAGCCATGAGAATCTGGGTAATAGTCTACGAAGGTGACCGCCCTTGTGAAGAGCATATCTTCACGGGCAGCACCGTTCGTGAAGCATACGACCAATATTATAACCTATGCCTTTCCGTCCACTACACACAGCCCGGACGGACTTGCAAGGTAGTCAAAACTAAAGAACTGTAATTATGAGAACACGAATCAGGAAAAAGATATTCAAGGCTTGGCAACATTCACCCAAGACTGCATACAAACGATATGGCATTGGACGGGTGTTAACGGTTACTGCCGGAATAGGTCTTTACAACTATCCCGACAACGGATATTACTATTTTCAGAGTTTTTATTGTGGAAGAGTAACGAAATACATAGACAAACAATGAAAGAGAGTAAAACTTGGAAATCTGTCAAGGATGTCTTGCCATCGAAAGACAGAGAAGTAATCGTACTTAGCAAGTATGGAAGAATATCATTCGGCCATATCGTGAACCCGAAGACAGCCGTCAGTTATGACGGATGGAACGTGCAAGATGTTGCCTATTGGAGACCTTGCGATTTCACAAAAGAAATGATTGAATCTTTAAACGAGGCAGTAATGTGTACACCTGAGAACATGAAGTAATATGCTCTACATAACCATCATCTTAGTCTACATCTTAGGATGTGCAATCTACTGCATAGCAATGTGCGGCAGAATCGGCAAGCACGAATATACCCTTCATACCGATGGAATATATGAAGATATTGTTGGGAAGGCAGACATCGTTGTCAAAAGTTTCTTTTGGCCATTGATGCTCCCGTTTATCGTCTTGGCAATTATCCTTAGAATCGTAGACAAATTAAAAAAACAAAAGCAATGAACAAACTGAATCAATTCTTCGCTTGGATAGCAAGCGTACCAAAAGACAAACTGCTGCACGCACTCTGCGGAATGCTCTTCGCACTTGGGATGTACCGAATATTCAACCTCTTCGGATGCAGCCATGCACATCTGTACACATTCTTTTCTGCCGTACTCATCGGATTGGCGAAGGAAATCTACGACAAATTCATCAACCACGAACGCTTCGACTGCTACGACTGGCTCGCTACTGTGCTGGGTGGGATGGCGGTAGCTGTATTGGTTCTATGAAAATTATTCCATTCAGTCAAGAGGGCGCAAAGCTCATTGCATCACATCGTTTGCGGGGAATGATTGTCACACGTAGCGGGATGCCTGTCTCTATTGATAGGTGGAACGACTCTGAACCTTTCCCTCTTTCTGTTTCTGTACTGACTACGGATAGAGGGGTGTTGCGGAATGTGCGCCTAACAAGTTCGGGGATGGGGTACACCGAAGAGGAATATGCCGATTCTCCATACGACTTATTCTTAATAATGAAAGAATAGGCCGATGGGGAATCCGCTACAACAAGCAGAGATGGTTCTCAATCTCTTGTGGGGGAACTCCCAATAGAGTGGCTCCATTGTCTGTGGTAATTACTCCGTTTGCAAGCAGTTTGAAGACGAGACGTTCAAACCACTGGCTGCATTCATAAGGATAGTTGCTTCTTTCTGTTTCTTCTCTGAATTGTATAGAAGAGATTTTTAGTTTACAGAATGAGAGATATTTAGCATGGGAAATAATGTCGGCTTGCTTGGCTTGCAACATAATATCTTCTACAGATATTCCATATTGTCGTTGGATGCTTTTCAGTTCTACCAGCGAGAGGCTTCTTCTTCGCTCTCCAAGTTTTTCAATGAGGATATTGGTCGGGAGCAATACTTCACGGGCAAATACTTCGCTAAGTTTGTCAGCTTGAATGCAAGATTGGGAGGTGAGCAAGTAATGGCTTATTTCACATAGTAATAAGTATCGTTTGTGCTCTGGGGATAGGTTTTTGTTGACTGAAAGAATGGGCGTACCGTCATGCACGAAGCTGTTCACTTCAAAAGATTCGCTTGCATCAACCTCCACAACCTTTGCACCTATTCGCCAAAGCAGTTCAGCGACAGAAGCAATAGGGCAGTCACCAAGGCTATAGTCTTGCCTGAATCGTTTAGCAATAGCTATGGTGTCAGAGATGTCTTTCATGGATATATCAAGGCGGTTGGCTGTGAACGTCTTGGCTTCTCTTGATAGGTTCTCTACCTCAATCATCTTTTCAAGTTTCTGAGCGATGCGGCAATTAAGCACTTCAGCCTCTCTCTTGCGAAGTGATTCACGTTTGCGGAAGGTTACACCCGTAAGGTCTATGTGGATGGCTATAGGCGCAAAGAGTTCTTCGGTGTGTACGCCCAATGCGGATGCTAACTTGGCCAGTACACGGGGAGATGGCTTCATAACTCCGTTTTCATATTTGTTTAAGGCATTGACTGAAACTTCTCCTCCCATCGCTTTGCTCAGTTGGCGTAAAGACAATCCACGCATCTTGCGGGCGTTTTTCAGTCGGATAGGGAATGCTTCTTTCATTGTAAAGTGGATTTATGGTTTACAAAAATAATAGATATTCTGTAAAGCATACACATTGCCATTTCTGAATATTTAAGCAAATGCGATGTAAAAAATATGCCTCAATGATTGTTGCTACAAATATAATACGTATATTTGTGGTGTCTAATAAATATATGTGGTTGAGGTGTAGCTCTGCCACGCGAGGTAGGGCATTTTTTATGCTCAGTTTTTCACTACATTAAGATATTTAGTGTATCGCCCCTTGGTTGCATTGTAATGGTGTAGCCGTGCTTCTCACATATAGGCATTAGACAAAGGGTAGCGGTACACTTTTTTGTGCCAACCCAAAATGTTTAACGTCTAAAAATATATGTTGATGAAAGGAATTAAAATCTTTGAGAACCCCACATTCGGGGAAATCCGTATTGTTTTAAATGGGAATCAAGAGTTATTATTCTGCGTGACTGACGCATGCAAGGTTTTGGCATACACTAATAGCCGCAAGGTAGTGCCCGACCATGTAGAGGATGATGTAACGAAACGTTACACCATAAGCAGTATGGGTCGAGAGCAACAAGTAACCTACGTAAACGAGTCGGGATTGTCTTTTCTTGTCTTTGGAGGTAAGATGGATGGTATTCCTACTAAAGAGAGTTACTTGGTGTCTATAGGCATCAAGAGGCAAGGGGTGCGTGCATCTTTCCTCGTCAAAGAGGGCGAAGAGCTGTTTACTAATGTCATTAAAGAGAAAGGAGGCTTGAAATGAAATTAGTAGCTGTATATACGGAGGTCTCGCAGGCTCGTTCTGTTACATTTGCCCCCTTTATCCACATGCTGAAAAACGCTTTTGTACGCATCCTTGCGGTGGTTAAGGCGTTTCTCTTGGGTAAGGCATTCTCTGTGATGGTGATGTTCGCATGTATGTTTGTACTTAATGCGCATAACTATGGGGAAATAGTTGTTCCCGCCCCATTGTGCGCGGTTCTGTGTGCGGTTTCTTTGATTGCGGCAACAAATGTGTGGTGGCGTATATTTGTCGGTAGGAAAGGTATTCGTGCAGTATTTAAGGAATTGCTTTCCGGAGATGATTGATAACTTTAAACAGAACTGACAATGAGAATAAAGAACAAACTAACGGATGATGAGATGATAGCCGCATTGGGTAAGGTACACAAATTGTTCGGGACTACACCGCATGAGGCGTATTTCATCCTCTCAAATGTTCCCATTGATACGCTAGTGGTAGAATGGGAGGGATGGAAAAGTGCTCCGTATATCAATGGTCGTTTGGACGAGATATTCAAACACCTGCATATACATATTGAGGTGCATCGCACAATGGACGAAAGGCAGACACAGGAGGTATGGTATATAAAAGAACACTCCATTGTGTCAAATTTGTTACATTGTGCGCTTAACAATACATACGAAACGGGACAGTACATCAAGTATGTAGGCACAAGATGTTAAACTAAATCTAAAAAATAGAACAATAAACCACACCATTTGAATCCTCTTGCAGAACTATTTGGAATACTGCAAGGGGGTTCTTTTTTGCGCAAAAAAAGCAAAAGGCGCAAAGTTACAATGCCCAAATTAAGGATAAAAGAGCCGTTTTGTATATTATTACTTACATATATCCTATTTTGCGCAAGAATTTATCTGAACATTATCGTCCGAAAGGATATTTGATATACAACGCTTTACGATGTGATATATATTTACATTTGCCGTTTTATGCAAGGTAAAGCATTTTACTTATCTTTGCAACCTACTCATTTACAGTTGTTTATAAGCGTGTTTGCGTTTTGCGCTGCGCGTTGCGTATTCAAAGCTAATTTTAAAACAGACAAAAAGAATACAACAAGCAGAGTGTATAGGTGTTTAAATCAGAAAAAAAGAACAAATAAATACATCTCTCAAAAAAATAGTTGGAAAGGGAACTTGAATTTTGAAGAAAGGGGTTTCCGCTTGCGGAAAGCAGAGCGGCCCCTTCCTTCAAAATTGCGATTTTCCTTTATATCCAATATGTCCGTAGAAATAGTCGCTAACGCAATAGACATAAAAGAAAAAGTGTGAAGCGACTCTATTGAATAACAGAAATTGCGTTTTGTTTTATAATTATATTATTCTTTCTTTCTTGAAGCATTAAGCAAAATAAAAAATTTAATAGATATAGAAATTTGGAAATCAAGCAAATA
>CAVJCD010000006.1:18501-31295 GCA_963648005.1 Tannerellaceae bacterium
AAATACGTCTTTGCGCGTGCTTTGCGCCACTTTGCGTTTTTACTTTTTTGGAGCAAAATAGGTACTTTCAAACGGATTTAGTATCTTTGTAAGGAACTGATAATAACTGAATTATGGCTGCAAATAAGAGGAATCCATTCAATACAACTGCCAATATAACCTTCGTGAAATTGAGTCCGCATTACCGGGCTTATCTTCATAGTCTCTATGGTGAAGGTGTACTTCGCTTCCCTGTGTCAAGTCCTCTTTATGCGGCTTTCGAACATGGTCTAATCTGCAATCCACGCATGCGTACCTTGTCTCAGTTGGCTTGTTGCGCTTCGCTCTTTCGGCTTGAAACAACACAACACCCTCATGTCACTGACTTCACTCCGGACTTAAAGTTACTGACTGACGAAGCAAAAAAAGATTTCGTAGCCATTGAGATGCCTGCCGTGGTTGTCCGTTCGCCAAGCGCATACATGACCGATTCGTTCTGGCAACTGTCCTACAAAGGCGCAGCCGACTTCCGCAAAGCGGTGAAGACTGAGTTTTGGATAGAATGTCTGCGATTCATCAATGCGTGCCAAACCGAAGCAACTATCAAAGGTTCAACTGCCTCAATCGAAAATGCAATTTCCGATTTCATGATGGCATATCAGATACCGATGGATTTATACGAAAATATGTTGAGATATTACCGCCGCTCCAAAATAGAGTTGCAAAAACAGATAGATGAATACCGTACACGCATGGAAAATATCAATGGTGTACCTCTTTGCTACACTTGAAACATTAACATTTTTATAACCAAAATATAGCTAAAAAATCACTCAAAATGTCCGTTGCCTTGTCCTCTGCCATTTTGGGATAAAAACGACACGAAATATGAAAGATTGCAACGACAAATATTACGAAAAGATTGTTACCCTCCACGCATTTCCGTTGGATGATTGTTGGTTTCAGTTCTCATCTTATCTTCCCGGACGAACACTCTTTGGCGATTACTATTTACCGAAAGACAAGGAATATAAAATTCCTACTATATCCGATTCTGCCGAAATTACTGAAAAGTCTTCGTCTTCCGATGCTGGAGAAAATATGGAGATTACTGTTTCATGGGAAACAGAAATAGGTAACAGCGAAGACCTTGAAGTGCTTGAATTTCTGAAAAACAATGTGTGCAACATCTTGGTTACAACGTTCCCTGACAATAATTTGCTTGTTAGGGCAAACAAGGAATCTTACACGTTCTCTTATGTCATGGACGATGGCTACTATAGTTGTGAACTTGTTGTCAATAACACATCAGGCATTCTTCCTTTGGATGAAGTGAAATACAAGTAACCTTCTCTTTTACCACTTGCTTTGGGGGGCAAGCATCAACGTGATAGATTACACCTTTCTCTTTTAAGTGGCTCTGATTCTTTGGCTACTTTCTTTGCTGTGTTAAATATGTTAACAAATTGACCGCGAAAATTTTTCTTCGCCGATTCTTTTTATCTACTAAAACCGCTTAAAATCAGCTACAAAGCCGTTTTTCTGTCCTTTATCGAAGTCTTTCTTGCGGATAATTTAGCACTATAAATCATATAAATACATGTATCAATGTTTAACAATGCAGTATTAGAAGTTTTCAGGAATCATCTGTGGGATATATATCCTCCGGTTGTGTCAATATATAAAGACTTACTGTCTCGCCGACCCGATTCCTTGGAAAGAAATGTGAAAAGTGAAGAAGAACCTTCACTGGGTGCGCCATATCTGCTTTCTTCACGAAATTCTTTCCAGAAGAAGATTTTCATAAAAAATTTCGATGGGTCTCTGCCTTCGGATGAGGATGACGAGGAATGGGAAGAAGTAGGCACACCGCCAGAAGTGGAGGATGACGAGAGAATTATCAATGTAATGAAGGTGGATGGCCCCATTCTCCGCAATGCAGGAATGTGTTCTTACGGAAGCAAAGGTCATCGCGACTTGATGAAGAACGCTGCCGATGATAAACGCACCATCGGGCATCTCTTTGTGATTGATTCTCCGGGTGGAAGCGCAGATGCCAAATACGATTACGAAGAAGGTATTGAGTATGTCCGCTCAAAAGGTCAGCCTGTCATTGCCTTTATAAACGGCATGGCGGGAAGCGCAGCTTATGCGTTGGCTTCTTTGTGTGACGAAGTGTATTATGCGGGCGAAGGCGATTCTGTAGGTTGTATAGGATCAATGGCTGCTGGGTATTTCATGAAAGATGGCGATACCAATCTGAAGAGTGGTGAGACGTATTTCGAACGGTATGCCGAAGGCTCTCCATATAAGAACAGAGAGTATCGTTCAATCGTAAATGGGGATGATACCATAGTAATGAATGGCTTGAACAAATCCTGCAAGGATTTTCAAGAAATGGTTCGCCGTATGCGTCCCAACGTAACCGATGAACAACTGAAAGGTGATATGTATAGAGCGAAAAATGTAGAGGGGACGATGGTAGACAGAAAAAACACTTATCAAGGTTGCATTGACCGAATCAATGCGTTGCACGATGGCAAAGCAACTCTTGGTATTTTCGATACCGACCCAAGAGAGCCAGAAGGAGAACCCGAAGTGGAAATACCGGATGAAGAACCGAAGAATCCGGACAATAGCCCCGAAGTACCGGAAGATGAACCGGAAACCAATCCAGAAGAAACCACCGAAGGGGAAAAACCAAAGACGGAGTTGAAGGAAAAATCCAAGAAGGACAAAACGACCGAAGGGGAAGAAGAACCGGAAGAAGATGGGGAAAATCCCAAAGAAGATTCCGAAATGGAAGAGCCGGAAGAGAATCCCGAAGGCGAGGATGGATCGGAAGATGATGTAGTTCCGGCCTCAAAAAAGACTACCCCTATCAGTAATAACCAAAAACATACTAATGTAATGGAGAATGTATATCCTTTAATCATGGAAAGCGCAGAACTGAATGCTCTGTGTGCTGACCGCGAAGCGGGCATCTACTTACAGAAAGAGCACGCTGAAAACGTAGAGAAAACGATCAAGGAACTTAGACAGAAAGAAAATGTCTTGCAGGCTAAGATGGTTGAGATTAAGCGTTTGAACGAGCAAATCGAATCTTTAAAGAAAGCTAACGAGAATGCCTTGGCTGAAAGAGATGCTGCCTACGTGGAAAAAGAAAAGGGACTGAACGAAAAACTGCAAAAGTCGGAAGAAACGGTTTCTAGACTGAACAGCGAAATTAAAGAAAAGGACGAGCAAATTGATGCGTTGAGCAACAGTGCGGTTGAGAGTCCAAAACCGCAAGATGGTGCGCCAAAATCAAATGCTTCCGCTCCCGCAGCAGGTGAAAACGTTGCAAAGTCTATTTACGATGAGAACATGACTCTGGCCGAAAAGGTCATTGCACGCAAAGAGCGTGAGGAATATTTGAAAAAAGGTATAGGTATTTAACTAACAATATAAGCAAACACAAAATAAAACATTTTTAATTATGGCAACTCAGTTATATCCTGTCTCAGTGGAACAGATTTCCACTGTAAAGAACCAAATCGAAAGAGATTTGTATGAAAGCCCTGCGGTAGACAACGCAGAGTTGTTCACTTCATTGCACATCATGGTGCTTAACGGTATCGAAAACGAACTTACCAAGTTCAAATTTCGCCGTAAGGCGGGCGAGACCAGAGCTTACAAAGTAGGTGCAAAACTGGAAGGCACTCTTGGTTATATCGAAGAAAACAAAATTAAGGTTTACACCGCTTGGAGTCGTATTGCACAACCATTGGAGGCTTTCCGCGAAAGAGAACCGCTTCAACGTACTACTGATGGCAAGTACGATGCGAAGAATACTGAATTGATTATCCGAAACATCGGTAAGCAACATTCAGAAGACGTAGCTTTCAATTTGTTCTTCGGTAATCGCGCTTTGGGCGAGACTTCTCCTATTGGCTTGATGGATGGCTACCACACCATTATTGACAAAGGTATCAATACGGGTGTTATCAGCATTAGCAATGGCAACTTGATAAAGTGTGATCCTATCGTGCCACAACCTGCTGGTCAGGAAGTAGACAACTACGAAGCATTTGTGGCATGGGTAGATGGTTGGAACCCGAAATTGAAGAGTGCAGACAAGGTAGTTGTCTACATGGACTCTACTCGCCTTCGCTTGATTGTAGATGGTTGTTTGAAGTCGTATATCGGCCTACAAGCCAACGTGCTTCCGGGCATCAAGGGTTCATCTTGCGTACTTCCTCTGTACCCGAACATCGAACTCGTTGCAAACGCTTTCTATGGCAAAGGCCAACGTATGGTGGCTACCGTGCCTGAGAACCTCCGCTTCGCAAACGACTCCGAAAACTCTGGTAACATCGCCGATGTAATGAAGTCACCTGAAGATGCAAGCGTTGTTATCTTCGACTTGAAGACTGCACAGGGTGTAGGAATCTTCGATACCAACGCGCAGGTGTTCTGTGTAAGCGATGGTGACATTAAACCTATTGATGGCATTATTGGTGACTATCAGAAGGCTTACATCAAGGCTTCAGCAAATGATGACACAATGGGTTCAGTAGCCATTAGCCCGGTGAAGGATGAATACGAATACGGCGAAACCGTAACGATTACTCCAACTGCCAAGGCTGGCTACAAATTCTCTAAGTGGAGTGATGAAGCAACCGCAAATCCACGTACTATCGTATTCGATGGCGTGCCTCGTGAATATCAAGCTATATTCGTAACTGAATGAATTTAATAAAGCCCATGCCCGAAAGGGTGTGGGTATTATAAACCTATAAAAATTATTATATATGGCAACAATTGCATGTGATATGGCTCACATTGGAGACCCGTCAAAGAACTGTGACGATGTATTCTCTGGTTATGGACGTAAGATTTACGCTGTTGTACCTGAAGATTTGGAATCTGACTTGGCTTACGATGCGAAGACTAACTCATTCGGTACTTCAGCATTTACCTTCAAAGAAGGAAAGGGTGCGTATATTTTCTATTGTAAGAAGGACTCTGTTCAGTTTACAAGTACAGGCGTAGAAAACCATTCGGGCTATCAGAATCAACTTGTATTCAACATCGAACGCGACTTGGATAATGCTTCTGTAATTCTTCGCCGCATCAAAAACCGTGGAGATATTATCTTCTTGGCCGAATATCGCGAAGGTGGTAAATTCGATGTGTTGTGGGACCCGACTTCAGGAACAACTTTCAATAACAACTATGATAGTGGTACTACTGCCGATAGTGATAGCGGCATGAGCTGCACCGCAACCTGCCCAATCTGTCTGTTCAGTAAGGTTTATTGGGAAGGAACACTGACTATTGCTAAAGAGACAGTGTAGTTTTCATTGGTGTTATGTTTTAAAGCCTACGCAGTTTGTGTAGGCTTTTTTTGTCCTATAATCCACGTTTGGCTGTCCCTAAATTTGTACAAACGAACTAAAAATCAGATATATTATGGTTTCAGAAAAAGATTATTTGCAGGACTTCCGAATAATGGATGAACAGACAAAGACCGAATGGATAAAAAGCGTGGATAAATGGACGGACGAGACATTCCCTCAACTGATGGCAGCTGCCGACAGTTGGGAAAAAACCCCAGTAAAAGATTTCGATGAAGGATGCAAATTGGCTTCCGCTTTCGTAAATGCCCGGCCACTGATTTCTGTAATCTACCAATATGACAGCAAAAAAGCCGTACAGAAAATCAATGCGTTTCTTGCGGAGGTACGCAAACGTTCTGGGTTGGCAACAAAGAGTTTCCGTGAAGCCAATGACAAAACACACTATAGGGCTATTGTGCCGGAACTTGGCATTCCTGACGAAGATGGGAATTTGCAGATTAAAGAGTATGTAGAGCCGGAAGTGGATAACCGCCGCCCGCAACATCTGAGCGAATACATCAATTTGCTCCCAGAAGAATTACAGAAAACTCTTCCGGGAAAGATGAAGGAGATGTATTTGGCCTTGGCTGAATATCGTGGTCGTTTGGAGGTGTTGGTAGAGCATCCAAATGCCTCACAGGAACAATGCGCAGAAATGGCTCGGAAATGTGTAATGCAAGAACAGGAGATACGAAACGCATGGGACGAGGTGGACGAATATGTAAAAGCTGCCCAACAGAATGGTGGCAAAGCTGTGAACTATATTCCCAAACAAACAGATGCAGATGTAAAGGCTGCTACGGGGATGAAACGACCGGGCGACTTTACGTATGCTGAGATAGAATCTATGGCAGACCTTACGCAAAAGAAATTGTGTAGAAGAAGTCGTATTACTGGCGATAAAAAATACATCATGCGGGTAGACGTGAAAATGACTGACGCATATAAGGAACAGTTGGCGTTGCGCATTCAGGAATTGTTGGATTGGGAGGTTGATTTGCCTGAGAAAACAGCAGAAGCGGTAAAACGGGCTGGTCTTTCCATTCCGGGCGTTTACGTCCCCGAAGAAGATGATGAGTGTACTGAAACATCTAAAAACGAAGAAGGATGAATATTGTAGAGCCTTGTTGTTTCCATAAGCAGATAGGACAAATGGTGCGCGGTTTGGAGGAGCGTGGTTGTGGGGTGATGCACTTCTTTACATATAGTGATATTGATTTGCCGATGATTGTTGGATTTCTTGGCGGTTATGCAGAAGGTGGGGAAGTATGTCTTTCTCTTATCAAAGCAGACAAAGATACATTGGTTGCTTTGCGGACATTAGTAAACAGAAAAGTCCCTTGCGTTTCAAACCCGGAGGAAACAATACGTAGTGTGAATCATGTGGTTCTATTGATGCAACCTTCTGACGATAACCGTGAAGCCGTGAAAGATGTTTTATATAAAGAGATGAACAACGGGCTGGTAACGGTGATTGAAGATAACATCGGTTTCCGTTGCCTGACTGTCGGAGGAAGCCATTCCATTGTGTTGCAAGGTAGCTTGAATGTACAGAAAAGCAATGCCATGCAGATGATGTGTTTGTCTGCTGACAAAGATTCGTATGAGAGTGTAAGAGATATGTTTCGGACTAAAGAGCATGTGAGAAAGGAAATAAAATGGGAGCAGAAGTAGCACAGAATTTTCTGGATAAACTCAGAAAGCATTTTGAGACGGGAGTACCTTGGCAGGACATGTCGTTTTCTAAAGCGCAGAAAGTACGCATCGAAATAGCATTGGATGCCTATAAGAGATTTGCACAGGACCCGTACATGGACTTGACAAAGTATATCAAGAACAAGTATAACCGGACATATTCGGAACTGCATAACGACATCCGTGTGGTGGATTTTATATCGAGCTTCTACGAAGCGGGACAACGCAACATTTCAAGTATGAAGGTGCGGCATAGCGCAGATGTACTGATGCGCACGGGACAAGAAATGGGCGATATGCGTGCAGTGTATAATGGAGCGAGCTTACTGACTAAACTGGATAGGTTAGACCAGCCAGAATCGGGTGATGAATTGGGTGATGAATTGATTCACATGCCTGTCGTTGTAACGGGCGATATAAAGAAGAAATTTCCGAACCGTGTGGCAACATCTCCCGAAGAATTGGAACGCATACGCCGAAAATATGGGGTCAAAAAAGACAAATGGCAAGAAGCTATAGATACAGGACAAATGCCGAAAGAAGAAAAGAAGTCTCTAGAGGAGGAATAATATGGCCAGAAAGGATGTGTTTGATACAGACAAGGAAAGGGTGCTGAGATTCGCACAACAGAAAGCGGAACGAAGCATGAATCTGGACTCGGCTGATGCGCTTGCTTCCATCAACTATATCTATCTGAATCCGGCGCAGCTCACAGTGTACAACTTCCGGGCAAGAACGACTACGGTTGAAGCGGGGCGTGGAACAGGTAAGACAGATGGACTAATTTCACCACACATGGTGGGATGCGTGCAGAGTATGCCGCGTGGAAGTGGTTTATTCCTCGGCGTTAGCATTAAGCAGCTGTTCACAAAGACTGTACCTAACACGTTGGCGGCGATAGAACGTAACACCGGATTGAAAGAGGGGGTTCATTTTGTGCGAGGCCATGCACCTAAAAAACTACAGTTCAAGGAACCGCTTGTACGCCCAAGGGTGTGGGAAAACTGCATCCATTTCTGGAACGGACACGTGTATTACATGATTTCCACTTCCACCAAAGCAGCAAGCAATGGTATGAATGTATGTGAGATTGACGGAGACGAAGCGCGTTTCATGCCTGAATCAATTATCAAAAGTGAGATTCTTCCCACATTGAGAGGTATCAACACTACTCATCCGGGCTTTGACGAAAATAGCAATCCTTACTATAAGAGTTTGTTCTTGGTGTCCGACTCCCCATTCACTCGCCGACAGTCATGGATGAGAAAGCGAAAGGATGAGCAGACGTATGAGGTGAACTGCCAGATTGCTGAAATGATTCACGATGCGCAAGTGTGTCCCGAAATTGTAGAACTACCCGAATACCAACAAGCATTGAACCGACTGCGGTGTCAAAGTAGCGCGTATTTCTCGTTCAGTAGCTTCGAAAATTGGGATATATTGGGGGAACAATTCATCCGCAAGATGAAGCAGGAATTGACACCAACAATGTTTGATGTGGCAATACGGAATGCAGAGAAGGAACGGGTGAACGATGGCTATTACGTAAACTTCAACCCAGATGTGCATACATACATGAATAGTGATGATTCACAGATAGAGGCGGCACAACAATTCAAAAAGAAAACCATTACGCAAGTGTATAGTGCTGGACGCTCTTTCCGGGTAGAAAACGAAGCGGTGGACTTTAACGAGGTAAAGAAGGCTTCAAATTGCTGGGCTGACACGGATATTGTTCCGGGTGAACCGTTGCGCATCGCATTGGACTATGGTGCTTTGATAAACTGTCTGGTGGTTGGGCAGACCCCAAACCGTCGGAATGTGGGTATCGTGAATGTACTCAAATCATTCACCAACGTAAAAGCTACGCGACTGGAAGGATTGATGGGTGACTTCTGCAAATATTATGAACCGCATAGAAGTACTTGTCCGGATGTGCTCTTCTACTACGACTCTACAGCACGGCAAGGCGGCTCGTATGCGATAGAGCGGAGTGATGAAACAAAGTTTTACAACGTGGTTATCTCTGTTCTGAAAAAACACGGATGGAACGTAATTAAGGTGCCAATGGGCAGACCGATGAGTCACGAAAAGAAATACGAACTAATAAATGGTTGCCTCGCAGGAACGAAACGCCCGTTTATACGAATCAATGCAGAGAACAACGAATTTCTGATTGCTTCCATTGAAAATGCCGGAGTAAAGGAAACGGCAAATGGATTCATGAAAGATAAAGGTCATGAGAAGGATCGAGTGAGAAAAGATATTGAGGATGTAGAAGCGGAATTGTCTACCAGAACCGACCTTAGTGATGCTTTCGATACGCTGATTATCGGGGTGAGAGATTACCAAACGGGCAGTCTGATTGGGGTTGGAATGCCTGTCGTGAGAACGTGGTAAATGAAGGAAGTATGAAAAAGAAAATGTTACCAACCCAACAACTGCCGCAACCAAAAGCCATCATGACAATCGTGGATGCTTTTGTCAATACATTCAGACCAGTGATGAGTGAAGATGAAGCGGATGATTACTTCACAGTTGCCAAACTGAGGGAATACTTTAATGCGTGGCCTATACCGAAGATGCCCGATCCACTGCCTCCATATATCAAGGAGTTGAACGAAAGAGGATTCTTGATGATAACAGGGTACGATGGTAGACCCGCCATTTTCGTCCGGAAATATATCAGCATACAGCACATAGTATCAATGCCGCGTTCCGATAGTATAGAGCATGACTATGAAGAAGATGTTTCCGTAGAAGAAGACGAGGAGGAAGATGAGAATGATTCAGACGAAGAATATATATAAACAAGCAATGAACAGAAAATATTGATTAAATTTGCAAGAAATGAAGGATTCAAAAAAACTTTTGAAGGAATTGCTGAATAGGGTTATCAGAAAGAGAAAGAAAGATGTGGTGGAAGATTACCTAAACAGATTTAAGGCCGTTGAAAGCCTTATTGATGGCGATTTGTTGGCTATCAACTTTGAAGAGATGTTTGTGGTTCTAGACTCCAAAATTCACTTGTTGTATCATAGCAACGACAAAAAATATTTAGCTTTCTTCGATACACTTTTGGCGTATATCAATTTGAACCGTGGCTTTCTGAGTGGGAAGGGTGAAAAAGATTTGCCAATAGTAAAACCAGAAGAAGCACAAATAAACTTTTTGGTTACTTCTGTAGACCAGAACAATAGGAGTAAGGCTATTCCAATATTGGTGGGATGGGCAAAGCAAAAGCAACTGCGTTATGTATTATGGAAAGAAAAAAAACAGCAGGAAGAATCTATAGAATGACTTCATATATAAACATTCGTTATATATTGTATGTGGTGGTTGTGAAACTACTTTATTCAATCGTTTTTTTTCATAGTTTGTTTGGGTGCGCATTTAGGCGCACCCTTTGTTTTACTAAAACAAAGGCTTGCAATGTTAAATATATAGTTTTAATTTAACGTTTAAATGTTAAGGTTGATTGGGTGTTTCCTGTTTTACATTCCCATTTCTTATATTTGTATTTTCACCGCATGATAAGGTATTTATAGCCAGTGATGGCGTTAAGATATTAAAGACGTGAGATTCTTGTTTTACCTGAACGCTTACATTTTATGTGTTGGCGAAAGGGCATCTTTCTCATGCCGCTAAAAAAGGAGGGGATTATGAAACAAAAACTGACAGAAGAAAACAAGAGCGAAATCCTTATCAAAACACGGCAACTGTTTAATGGCATCCCATTCGGCGCGTACTTTGTAACACCAAAACGAGGGCTGGTTGTGATTGTTGTCGAATGGGAAGATGGTAAAAATGCGCCTTATATGTTAGGCCGTTTGGAAGAACTTCTTAAAGGATTCCCTATTAAAATTCATGTATCACGCACTATCAGCCCAAAGCTGATTGACGAGGTGACTTGCGCACACAGACATAGTTTTATAGGGAGCATATTGCACACCATAGCCAACAAGCATTACGAAGAGGGCGATTACTGCAAGTTCGTACATCCTGAGTTTAGAATCGGGTAGTGAAACTTACTTGCCATATAGCAAAGTACGCACCACATGTAGGAGAATGGGAATCCCATACTCTCCCAGTTTGTTATGTGCCATTCAACATGTGAATAACTTTTTTATGTATGGTCTTAATCTAAAGTGAATAATCTCTCAGTCGGATTGTAGGTATGGGTAAGACTCATTGAATTGGAAATCTCCTTCTCCCAGATGCAATGAAAGTCAGAGGGCATGTGATACTCGCTGATGAATATCTGATAGTTACTTTTATTATCTCTACACCATTGGTAGAACCGTTCGTAATCGAAATGCTTGCTGACGGCATATTGCTTCGTCCCTTTATACGGAATATCACAATAGACAAGACTACCTTTCGGCATTTCCAGCTCGGAATAGTCAGAACTGTAAAACTCCACATCGGCCAAAGATGATGTTTGTTTTAAGGTGCCGCTGATTTGTTCTGCTATGTAATCTCTTGATATTACCCCCCCCATACGGGTAATCTGATGTCCGCTATAGCCTCCGTCAAAGAAACGGCCATTGAACGAGGCCATCCATCCAATCCAGCCTACAAGCGCATATTGCTCGTTGGTTAGCTGCGTAAGTCCGTTTCTTTCTTGGTTGTATAGGCCCCGAAAATACGAATAGGTTTCTTTCGGGATGAATGTAGGGTAGACCAGTTTGTTTTCTTGCGAGACTAAAGACTTGAACATCTCTATCAGATATTTGTTTTTATCATTGGCTATTCGCCTATACGATGTTGGCACATGTTGAATCACAGAACAACTGCCACAAAACAAATCAACAAAGCATGGCTTCTTGCTTTTCTCGTTAATACAACTGTAATTTTCTTCGGACTTATCTTTCCAAGTGCTCCCATATCGCAACATAATAGGCAATATCTCATCTACAATTCTGCGTTTAGAACCTAAATACTTCATTCCAATATTCTGTTTTATCGTTATTCGTTTTGTGGTGACTGCCTGTTTTGCAATCTATATTTAGTACGCTATCCAACTATCTCGGTGCAACATCGTGCAATTTGTGTACGTTTCCCTCTTTTTTCTGTACATCCCTTTCGGATTTTATGGATGTTGTCTTTACCCACAAAGTGGCATCTACATCTTGCATGCGTATTCCTTTGTTTTGTTTATTTTATTGTACATTAAACCTACTTCGTTAACGCTCAAAAGTAGCGAAAATCCGGCAGTTTAAATCAAACGAAAGGTTAAATTTGCAATAGGTGAAATTTTTTCTCACAAAAACGTTCTCGTTTTATTGTGTAATATAAGTTTTTATGTATATTTGCACCATCAAAATGAAACAAACGATGGAGAAAATAAAGATAGAAGCATATAAAGGGTTAAAAATCGCAGATGCCTTTTTGAAACGAAGGACATTAGCGAATGAAACTGGCATCAAAGAAGCTGTCTTGCTCATGAAGATGAAAAAGGCCAAGAACCAATATGGCACCGAATATAGGATTACGAAAGAAAATGTATTTAAGTTAAATTCTGCGTTAGTGTTAATTGGCAAAAGAGTACAAAACAATATCATAAAATACTCTCCAAACCATGAAGACATCATAAATCAGCTAAAGATTCTTTCTAAAGATTTAGATATGCCCTATATTTACAAACACAAGTTGAATAAAAGCGCATCGTGGTTTGCCAACCGCATGCGTCAAACCAACAACTTTACCTCTTTCTCTGAAAAGGATATAGTAAAAATC
>CAVJCD010000007.1:0-20179 GCA_963648005.1 Tannerellaceae bacterium
CAAGGTGTGTATCTCATCAATGAAAAGGATAATCTCGCCATCGCTCTTGGTCACCTCGCCCACAACCGACTTCAGCCGTTCCTCAAACTCACCCTTATACTTGGCACCGGCAATCAGTGCACCCATATCCAGCGAGTAGATTTGTTTCGACTTCAAATTCTCAGGCACGTCGCCACGCACAATACGGTGCGCCAAACCTTCGGCAATGGCTGTCTTACCAACACCCGGCTCACCAATCAAGATAGGATTGTTTTTTGTCCTACGGCTCAATATCTGAAGCACACGACGAATCTCGTCGTCACGCCCGATAACCGGGTCGAGCTTGCCGCTACGGGCACGTTCGTTGAGGTTAATAGCGTATTTGTTCAGCGAGTCGTAAGTGTCTTCTGCCGACTGGCTCGTTACCTTATTTCCTTTACGAAGCTCTTCGATAGCCATCTCGAGTTCTTTCTCTGTTACACCGGCATCCTTCAACATCTGCGAAGCCGGGCTTTTCACAGCAAACAGCGCGAGGATGATGTGCTCCAGGGAGACATACTGGTCACCCATCTTGCCGGAATAATCTATAGCCTTTTGCAAAACGGCATTCGATTCTTTCGACAAGTATGGCTCGCCACCGGATACCTTCGGATAGGATTCTATCTGACGCTCCAGTGTCATGTTCAGATTCTGAATGTTCACACCCAGCTTCTGAAAGAGGAAGTTTGTTATGCTCTCGCCCGTCATGATAACGGCCTTAAGCAAATGCACAGGCTCAATTACCTGCCGGTTGTTCTTCTGAACCAACAGTACCGCCTGCTGAACAGCCTCTTGCGACTTAATTGTAAAACTGTTTAGATTCATAACTCTATTCTGTTATCTGTTTGTTTTCGGTTTTTTGATTTTTCACAAAACAGTCTTACAAAATAAGTACCATGGCGGAAAATAAGCCATTTTGTCACCAAAAGACAAAGACTTTCTCCGCCACGGAAACGACAAAGGGGCTCATTCCGCAGAACAAACCCCTCTACCCGATTATGCTTGATAACTTATTCGTCGTCGCTATCGTCTTCCTTCATGTTGTGGAAAACATTCTGAACGTCGTCGTCGTCTTCCAACTTCTCAATCAGCTTCTCCAAGGTCTCACGTTGTTCACTGGTTACCTCTTTCAAGTCGTTGGGGATACGTACAAACTCGCTACTTGTAATCTCGTAGCCGTTTTCCTCCAGGTATTTCTGGATGGCCGAATTCTGTGCAAACTCGCCGTAGATAACCACTTCGTCTTCCTCTTCATCCACTTCGTCTACGCCATAATCAATCAGTTCGAGCTCCAGGTCTTCGAGCGATATGCCATCCTTCTTTGCGATATGGAAAACGCATTTGTGTTCGAACATAAACTCAAGGCTGCCGCTCGTACCAAGCGAACCGCCGTGTTTGGTGAAATAGCTACGCACATTGGCAACCGTACGGGTTGTGTTGTCGGTAGCTGTCTCCACGAAAATGGCAATACCATAGGGACCATAGCCTTCGTAGTTCATTTCCTTATAGCCGGTAAAGTCTTTCTCTACGGCACGCTTAATAGCACGTTCTACGTTGTCCTTCGGCATGTTCTCCTTCTTTGCCGTCTGCATCAAGACACGCAAGTGGGGGTTATTCTCCGGGTCGGGACCACCGGCTTTCGCGGCTATAGTAATTTCCTTACCCAGTTTCGTGAACACACGGGCCATATTGCCCCAACGCTTAAATTTTCTCGCTTTACGGAACTCAAACGCTCTTCCCATATTATTTTCGAATGTTTTTGTTGTTATAAAATCATTATCTCAACGATGCGCCCAACTTGTCTTCCAGATTCTTCCGAATCTTCTGCATGATTGCATCAATTTGTTTATCGTTCAAAGTCTTTGTCTCGTCCTGGAGGAAGAAACTTACGGCATACGACTTCTTGCCCACAGGGAGGTTCTTGCCCTCATATACATCAAACAAGGATACTTCCTTCAGCAGCTTGCGCTCGCTCTCGCGGGCAATCTTCTCTATGGCTGAGAACTGCACAGACTTGTCGAGCAGCAATGCCAAGTCGCGTTTTACTGCCGGGAACTTGGATATATCAGAGAATGTCACCTTGTTTTTCTTCGTCTCCTTCATCAGCCTTGTCCATGACAATTCGGCAAAGTAGACATCAAAATCGATGTCCAAAGACTTGCATATTCCGCGATTGACAACGCCGAAAGCACCCAATTCCTGTCCCGAACCGGTTGTAATGCTGATAGCGGCTGAATAGATGTCGTTCTTAAGGTTGCCAAAAACCACTTTCTTGGGTTCAACACCCAAACGCGCCAATATATTCTCAACGTATGCCTTCAGTTCGTATACGCTCGACTTCTCGTCGGCATGCGCCCAGCTGTTCTCCACGCGGTTGCCGCAAACCCAGAGACCGAGGCGACAGTCTTCGGAAAACTCTGCCAAAGTGGCGTCTTCGCGTTTCTTCTCTTTATTATAATCGTAGCAGTTGCCAAACTCGAAGAAGCGGATATTGCTGTTCTTACGCTTGGCGTTATACACAATACTCTCCAAACCGCCGAACAACAATGTCTGACGCATACTGTTAAGGTCTGCGCTCAGCGGGTTCATCAGCATGACACAATGAGAGACCGGATATGTGGTCAACTCGTTGTAGTAGGCAGAACGGGTCAACGAGTTGTTGAGTATCTCGTTGAAGCCTGCGCCGCAGAGCTGCTCGGAGATAAGGTTCTGCATCTGATAACTGCGGTCGACAGATGTCTTGTAGCTGAGATTCGACTTCAGGTTTTCGCCAAACTCCACGTTGTTGTAGCCGTAGATACGGAGAATGTCTTCTATGACATCAACATCGCGTTGCACGTCTATACGGTATACCGGAACATGCACCGTCAAACCTTCTTCCGTCTCGGAAACAATCTTCATCTCCAAGCTGTCGATAATGCTCTTGACCGTATCCTTGGGGATTTCTTTACCAATCAAGCCATTGATTTTGCTGTATGTCAGTTCTACCTCATAGGGTTTCACCGGCTTCGGATAGATATCCTGGATGGCTCCGGTAATCTTGCCTCCTGCCAGTTCCTGTATCAACAAAGCCGCACGCTTGAGTACGTATGTGGTGCAATTGGGGTCCAAGCCACGCTCAAAACGGAAGGAAGCATCGGTGTTCAGACCAAACCTACGGGCAGTCTTACGAATCCATGTGGGATGAAAGCAAGCAGCCTCGAGGAACACATCCTTGGTCTGCATCGTTACGCCCGACTCAAGTCCGCCAAACACGCCACCGATACACATCGGCTCTTCGGTATTGCAAATCATCAGGTCACGGTCGGTCAAAGTGCGCTCCACGCCGTCGAGGGTTACAAACTTTGTTCCCTCAGGCTGAGTCTTCACTATCACCTTGCCGCCTTTCACCTTGCCGGCATCAAACGAGTGGAGAGGCAACCCCAGTTCGTGCAACACATAATTGGTCACGTCCACAACGTTGTTGATGGGGCGCAGACCAATTGCCGTCAAACGGTTCTTCATCCAGTCCGGACTCTCCTTCACCGTCACACCCTTGATTGTAACACCCGAATAACGCAGGCAAGCCTCAGTATTCTCTACCGTCACCTCAATAGCCGGACTATCGTCGTCAATCTTGAAGGCATCCACCGACGGACGTTTCAATTCCGCGGGTTTTCCATGTCGTTTCAGATAAGCAGCCAGGTCGCGGGCCACGCCAAAGTGTGATGTAGCATCCACGCGGTTCGGAGTGATGTCCACCTCAAGCACGTAATCGCTCTTTACATTATAATATTCCTTTGCCGGAGTTCCTACAACTGCGCTGTCGGGGAGAACGATGATGCCGGAATGGTCCGTTCCGACTCCTATCTCGTCTTCTGCGCAAATCATACCGTTCGACTCAACACCACGAATCTTCGAGCGTTTGATGGTAAACTCCTTGTCGCCATCATAGAGCTTCGTTCCGTTCACAGCCACAACCACCTTCTGGCCTGCTGCAACGTTGGGCGCACCACAAACAACCTGCAGAGGCTCTCCGCCACCAACGTTGACAGTGGTAATATGAAGATGGTCGGAATTGGGATGCTCCTCGCAGGTAAGCACCTCTCCGATAACCAATCCTTCCAATCCGCCTTTGATTGTTTGAACTTCCTCTACCCCTCCGGTTTCCAAACCAATTGAGGTAAGCGCCGCTGATACTTCCTCGGGCTGCAAGTCGAAATCGAGATATTCCTTCAGCCAGTTATAAGATATATTCATTCTTCTAAAATTTATTCCGTCTCGTTATACTTTGCGTTTGTCACGCTGCGAAAATTTGACTGGCAAAAGTAAGCATATTCGCACTATTAATCAAAACGGGCATGAACTTTATCGCCTTTTGAGGGGTTTTTCTTACTTTTGTGCAGTTATCACCTAACAGATATTCCAGCAAGAAATTTTCCGCTATGCGTATCGATATTCTAACCATACTTCCCGAGATGATTGACGGAATGGTCAATTGTTCCATTGTAAAACGGGCGCAAGACAAAGGGTTGGCAGAAATCCATCTGCACAACCTGCGCGACTACACTACCAACAAATGGAGACGTGTGGACGACTATCCCTTTGGCGGCGAAGCCGGGATGGTGATGCAGATTGAACCGATAGACAGGGCTATCTCGGCCTTGAAAGGCGAACGTGACTACGACGAGGTTATCTACACCTCTCCCGACGGCGAGACATTCAACCAGGCGATGGCCAACGACATGTCGCTGCTCAACAACCTCATCATTCTCTGCGGTCACTACAAGGGTATTGATTACCGCATACGCGAGCATCTTATCACCAAAGAAATATCCGTTGGCGACTATGTCCTTACGGGAGGCGAACTGGCTGCGGCAATCATCACCGACGCCGTAGTGAGATTGATACCGGGTGCCATTGGCGACGAGCAGAGTGCCCTCTCCGACTCCTTTCAAGACAACCTGTTGGCGCCGCCTGTCTACTCGCGGCCGGCAGAATACAAGGGATGGAAAGTGCCCGACATACTTCTTTCGGGGCATCAGCAAAAGATAGACGAATGGCGTCTGCAGCAGGCTCAAGAGAGGACAGCAAGATTGCGTCCGGACCTGCTGAAAGAAAAATAACAGACCTCTCCTACAATTTTCCAAACAAAAAAAACATCATCCGAGGGCTTTGCCGGCATCAGGGAGGCCCCCGGAAACAAGAAAAGCACTTTTCCACCTTCGCTGAACCTCAGCGGAACAAGAAAAGCACTTTTCCACCTTCGCTGAACCTCAGCGGAACAAAAAAAGCACTTTTCCGCCTTCGCTGAACTTCAGCGGAACAAGAAAAGCACTTTTCCGCCTTCGCTGAACTTCAGCGGGACAAGAAAAGTGCTTTTCTTCTTTGATTTATTATCTGTCAAACAATTGTCCTAGAGATTCACCTTCGAAGACTGATGAATGGTGGCTTTCAGACGGATATCCTTGCAGGAGCGTCCAAGCATGATACGGAAATCGCCGGGCTCCACTACGCGGTTCATCTCCTTATCCAACATCGACAAATCTTCCGGCGTTACCTGGAAGCTCACGTCCTTGGTCTCGCCCGGAGACAGTTCCACAGGCAAAAAATGAATCAAGCGCGTGATAGGCTGGGTAACCGAAGCCACCTTGTCGAGCAGATACATCTGCACAACCTCGCGAGCCGAGTACTTGCCAATGTTTTTCACAGAGAGCGAAACATTATAGTTGTTGCCCGAGGGTTCTATCTTCAGATTCTTGTATTCAAATTCCGAATAGCTCAATCCGTAGCCGAAGGGGAACAGGGGTTCACCCGTCAGGTTCAGATAGTCATCGCTGCGTCCGGTAGGCTTGTGGCTATAGTTGAGCGGCAACTGAGCCTCGTGGATAGGATAAGTGATGGGGAGCTTTCCCGAAGGATTGTAGTCGCCAAACAATACGTCGGCAACAGCGTTTCCACCATCTTCGCCCGGATACCATGCATTCAGTATAGACGGTACGTTGTCCATCCATTCCTTCATCACCACGGCACTTCCGCCAATCAGCACAACCACCGTCGGTTTTCCTACGGCAGCCACGCGGTTGATGAGCTCTTCCTGTCTGCCCGGCAAAGTGAGATATCCTCTGTCGCGGAACTCTCCTTCTTCCAATCCAACCACAACAATTGCCACATCCGCTCCTTGGGCAGCCTTCACGGCTTTCTCTATGCTCTCGTCTTCCGACACAACGCCGTAATTCCAAACCAAACGGATATGTGCGTTACGTGTATTCTCATAGAAACGAATCTTTATGTCATACTCTTTGTCTTTTTCAAAGCGGAATGGAACAAGAGTGGAACCGAAGGAAGCCTTATGCGGTTTGTCCACCAACTTCTTCCCGTCAACCCAAAGCTGGTAGCCGTCATTGCCTTCCAAGCCGAGCTGATAGGTACCCGAAACAGGCGACTTCATCTTTCCCTTCCATTCAACGGAGAACCAGTCCACTGCCAAGCATGAATCCGGAGCAAAGAGCGTCCACGAGAACTGCACCTGCTTGTCCACCCGCTTCAAATCGGGCTGTCCTTCGCATGTTATGTTGTTGAAATAAGAGCCCTCCAATCCGGGTTTACCGTCCGGAGTGAACAAGGTATTGCCGGGCACCGTTACATATGCGGGGTTCACCCTCTTGCATCCCATTTCGTATACAATATCCGCCTTGCTGCCAAGCTTGTTCTTCAAGCCGTCAAGGATGCTCACTTTGTTTACACCGGGACCGCTGTATCCGCCCAAGCGTGCTGCAGTGGCATCTTCGCCTATCAGCGCGATGCGACCCACCTTCTTCGACAAAGGCAATACCTCGTCGTTGTTTTTCAAAAGCACCATGGATTTGCATGCTGCCTCATGAGTCAGAGCCCGGTGTTCGGCGCAAGCGTTCCAACGGTCTGCCTCCGTTTCATCCACATAAGGATGCTCGAACAAACCCAAACGGAATTTGGCTTTCAAGACCTGTCCGACAGCCCTGTTCAAAGCCTCCTCTGTAATCAAGCCGTCGAGACAAGCCTTCAGGAATGGCTTGTGCTCGTCGTAGGCAACCTGGAAGATAACGTCCAAACCACCATTGATGGCATCTGCTCCCGCTTCGGAGTAGTTGTTGACGGTATGATGCAACTTATGAATGATGCAAACAGCATCGGCATCAGAGATTGTAAATCCGTCGAAGCCCCATTCTTCACGCAGCTTCTTAATCAGCAGCCAGGGGTCAGCCGTACAAGGTACCCCGTCTATCATATTATATGAAGTCATCACCGACTGCGAATGCCCTTGCTGGAAACAAGCCTTGAAGGGCACAAGGTGTGTCTCTTCGAGGAATCGTTCCGTGAAATGGATAGGGTTGCTGTCGCGTCCGCCATCGCCCGAGTTGGCAACAAAGTGTTTCGGAGTGGTTATCACTCCCAGCTCCTCGAAGCTCTTCACAAAGTTCACACCCATACAAGCCGAGAGATAAGGGTCTTCGCCGTAGGTCTCTTCGGTTCTACCCCAACGTACATCCGTTGCCAGATTGATAACCGGCGACAAAACCTGCCGGATACCGCGCGACTTCACCTCCATGGCAGCCGCGTGGGCCACTCTTCTCATCAATGTTGTGTCGAAGGTTGCAGCCAAGGCTATTGACTGGGGAAACGATGTTGCCCCTGCGCGCGACAAGCCGTGGAGAGCCTCATCGAAAGCAATGATGGGGATACCCAATCGGGTTTCTTCCACAAAGAAACGCTGAATCTCGTTTATCTTCTTCGCCGTCTCGCGGGCAGTGATGTTTGGGTTATACTTCAAAAGTTGTCTCAGCTCAGGATCGTCGGAACTGCCTGCCGACACCTGGAAGCCAAACAACCCGTGTGCAAGTTTATCCTTGCCTATGCTCAAATCGCCCGGTATCATGTAGAGCTGCCAGAACTTCTCCTCCACGGTCATACGGCTCAGCAAATCTTTCACGCGTTCTTCAACGGGCAAGGTTGGGTCCTTATACGGGGGGCGTTCGTCCGCCCGAACGGATGAACACACCGACAGAACCAAAATCGCTATTAAACCAAAAATTCTCATAGTGGCAGTCTTTTTATTTTACTTCAAGTACAACAATCGACATAGGCGGAAGGGCAATCTTCAATTGTCCTTTTTCTACGGTTGCGCCCTTGAATTCCGCAGGTTTCACGTATTCGGGTTTATCGAATGTGTTGTGGTCGTTGATGGAGGCAGATGTCAGGATACGGCCGCTTACGCCGGAAATCTTTTCGCCCTGAAGGTCCAAAGACACGTTCTGAACATTGTCGATATCCACGTTGGCAAGAGTAATATGAATCTTCCCGTTCACATCTCTTGAAGCAGAGGCGCTCAGCATCGGGATTTCTCTGTCGCCCTTAACCTTTGCCCTGTCACACATCAAATCCATCGGGAGATATGTAGCATCCTGATGCACCTTATACATCTCGAACACATGATAGGTCGGTGTGAGAAGCATCTTCGGCCCATTGGTCAGAATCATTGACTGAAGCACGTTGACAATCTGAGCGATGTTGGTCATCTTCAAACGGTCGGTATACTTGTTGAACACATTCAGCGTAAGAGCAGCCACGAAGGCATCACGCATGGTATTCTGCTGGAAAAGATGACCGTTGATGGTTCCGGGCTCTTCGTCCCACCAAGCACCCCATTCATCAAGCATAAGAGCCACGTTCTTCTTCGGGTCATACTTGTCCATGATAATGATATGCTTCTTTATCACGTCCTCAATCTCCAGACACTTGCCCATCGTTGCATAGTAGTCGTCTTTGTCGAAATCCGTGGCAGAGCCTTTATGACCCCAGTTTCCCACCGTGTAGTAGTGGAGCGACAAACCGTTCATGCGTCCGCCAACATTACGCATCAGCACCTCTGTCCAGTTGTAGTCATAGTCACAGGCACCGCTGGCTATCCTGAACAAATGATTTCCGCCGAAGTCGCGGCAATAGGTTGTGTAGCGACGATACTGGTCGGCATAATATTCCGGTCGCATGTTGCCGCCGCAACCCCAACTTTCGTTTCCTATTCCGATGAACTTAACCTTCCATGCCTTGTCTCTGCCGTTCTGACGGCGCAGAGTGGCCATGGGACCTTCTTCGGCAGTCATATATTCAACCCACTCAGCCATTTCTTCCACCGTGCCGCTACCGACATTAAGGCTGACGTAGGGTTCGCAACCCAACAGCTCGCAGAGGTTGAGAAACTCGTGTGTTCCGAAACTGTTGTCCTCAATCGTTCCACCCCAATTGGTGTTCACCATTCTGGGGCGATTTTCTTTCGGACCTATACCGTCCCTCCAATGATATGTGTCGGCAAAGCAACCGCCCGGCCAACGCAGGTTTGGAATCTGCAGCTTCTTCAACGCGTTAACGACATCATTACGGTAGCCATTGGTGTTTGGGATGTCGGAATCCGGACCAACCCAAAGTCCACCGTATATGCACGTTCCCAAATGCTCGGAAAAATGGCCGTAGATATGTTTACTAATCTGTTGTGTCCCCTCCTTAGGGTATACACGGATACTCGCATCCCTTTGGGCAAACAAAGGCAGTGCCAAAAGCGCGAGGGCACTGATAAATAATCTTTTCATGGTATTATTGTGTTTTATGATGTTTTTATTTCATCTGCGGCAGCTCGATGGCATCCATCTTACGCAGTGTCTCCATACGGAATGCTCCGGGCCATGCAACGAGCCATGAGTTGACACGTTCGAAAGTGGTGGCAGCACCCCAGTTCCAGTTACACTCCAGGTAGGCTTCGTTTTGTGCACCGGCAGGACGGGTACGACCGTTGATAACCAATGTGCCGTCGGAAATCAGCTGACAGCCGTTGTTCCATATAGCCACTGCCTTTTCTCTCCACTGACTGTCGCCCGTGAGCTTCGAGAGCTCGAACCATTCCGGCACCCAGAACAAAGCATACGGGTCGATGTGGTTGTGCTGAACGGAGACAGACGTTCCTCCGAATGTCTTGTAGTTGTATTGCGTAAAGTTATCGTCTGCCGGGTAGACACCATTGTAGTGCCACAGCCAAGTGGACAGATAATAAGAAACGGACACGGCATCGTCGAGATACTGTTTGTTGTTGGTCAGGTTGAACAACCTCAATGCAGAACGCAGAAGAGAGATGGACGATTCTTTATCAATACACCAAGTATCCAAAGCTCCGGCTGTGGAGAACCCCTTTGTCTTCAATTCGCTCACGTAATAGTCGTAGGCTTTGGAGGCAGATTTGAAGTAAGTGCTGTCTTTCGAACGGCTGAAAGCTTCCAACATCGGGGGCACCAGGAAGCATCCTATTGTACCTTCCCTATAGAAGCATTCTCCACTGGGATACCATCCGCGGCCATATACGCCACTCTCCTGCTGGTCTTTCTTAACGAAGTCGCAAATACCGAATGCCAAGCGCTCGTATTCCGGCCGGCTCTCTCCGCATGCTTTAACCAACTCAGTAGCCTCAAAATAATTGAGCGCCGCCGTACCGAGGTTGCAAGCATCGATGATAATGTTTTCGTTCAGTTTCTTCTGTTTGGATACACGGTCGTAGTGAGTATAGAACAAGCCATTGGGCAGCGGGCAAAACTTAGCCCATGCATCAAGCGTGGCCAAACCCTTCTCCAGCGATTCTTTGTTGCCATACTTTATATAATCGAAAAGCAATGAGTTGGCAAACGAAGCGTTCTGCCCACACCATCCTATTTCGTATCCTCTGCGTCTGCTCCACGCTCCGTCTTTGTCCGGAGTAAGACCAATGGTAAAGCCACGGAAATCGCCGTCTTCCGACCAGAGGCTCTCCTTGGCATAGCGAAGACCCAACTCCCATATCTTTTTCGGAGGATAGACCTCTGTAACCGGCTTGTCTGACCTGCTCCATGCCTCATCCAAGAAATGACGTATAGCCTGATGATGCGACTCCAACTCGCTAACATTAATATAAGCCGTCAGCGTAACCTCTTCGCCTTTGGCAATATTCTCTTCGGTCTGATAGCCCGTTGTGAAACGGTCTCTGGCTGCATATACTACCGGCATCTCTTCTTCCGGCCATATCAACCGATGTGTGGTGGTCTTGCCTTCCGGCATGATGGAGCACGAGAAATTCTCTTTTTGGCATTGAGGAACATTGCTCCACATGGCAACGGCAAACTGCTTTCCTTCCGAATAAGTTGCTCCCGGAATAGGTGTACGACGATAGGAAGTGGTGCGCCACTGCCCGTCTTGCTTCGCGCCCTTGGGCTCTTTTCCGCGACCCCAGTTATTTCCGTTGTAGGAAACGGAGGGAATCATCCAATAGTCAGACACCGATTGGTGTACAAAATCCAGACATATCCTGGCCTTCTCAATGTCTTTCTGCGCGGTAAATCGAGTTGTAATCTTGAATGTTGACGAGTCGAGTCTTTCTACCTGACTCGTTTGTTCCAACCCTTCGGGGGCAGACGGCTTGAATTCCCCAACAATGGTCTTGCCTGAGAGAAGTGTCATCTTGCCATCTTTCTCTTTCCAATGATACTTGTCCGACTGGCATGAGCAAAGGACAACACATAGAATGAAACAAAGTGCGCGTAATTGTTTTAGAGTTTTCATGGTCGAATGAATATTGAATATTGAATAAACGTTTACAAATGTAAGATAAATTATCCGAACAACACAACTTCCCCCTCGCACATCTTGCAAAAAGGCGTATCTTCGCGACCCGAAAAGCAAATACCAAAAAGCGTATTACCAAAAGTAACAGAGCAATGAAGAAGAAGATAGACACGACTCGCGACAAGATTGACTTTGGCTCGGGTAAAATCGGTCCGTTGTTCCGACGCATGTTCTTTCCCACCCTCGTGGGTATGATATTTATGTCGATGCTCCACGAAGACGGTGTGGCGGCATTCGCCATTGTGTGCTACCTCTTCCCCATCATATTCTCGGGGGCTATCTTCTCCACAAGAAAAATGGCAAAAGAAACTTCGAAACACAATTAACATAAAGACATGAACGGAATATATACCATTCTTTTGTTGATACTAAGCAACATCTTCATGACCATCGCCTGGTATGGGCATCTCAAACTACAACAAACGGGCGTAAGCAGCAACTGGCCCCTGATAGGCGTCATTGCTTTCAGTTGGGCAATAGCCTTCTTTGAGTATTGCTGCCAGGTGCCCGCCAACCGTATCGGATTCATAGGCAACGGAGGGCCGTTCTCGTTGGTTCAACTGAAGGTCATTCAAGAGTGCGTGTCGCTCATCGTCTTCGCCATCATCGCCAACATGCTCTTCCAAGGGCAAGGCTTACACTGGAATCATTTTGCCGCCTTCCTCTGCCTCATCGCAGCGGTGTATTTTGTATTTATGGAGTGAGGGCGCCGCGTTCCTTAAGGTAGCGGGTCGCCAGGGGTGGTTTTGGCAGGGTCGTAGATGGCTACGCCTACTTGCGAATCCGCACAACCATAGTAGAGATACCACTTGTTTTTGAAGAAGACGAGACCTTCGATGAAGACTGTACCGTCGACATACTGCCCGCTTTTCTCAAACGAATCCATTGGGCGGAAGAAGGGCACATCCAGTCTCTGAAGAGCCTTCATGGGGTTCTTGGGGTCAGTAAGTATCTGCCCTGCGCAGTATGCTCCGGCAGTGAAACGTTTGTCGCGCCCGGCATCGTTGGTCTGGTTCTTGCCATTGTAGAGCAAGACGATGCCGCGAGAGGTCAGTACGGCGGGAGGTCCGCATTCCGTCAGTGCACTGTCGAAATACCCGGGGCGGGGTTTGATGACCGTTGCCAGCTCGTTATCGGCATCCAGTATCGGCGTCCAGTTTACGAGGTCGTCGGAGGTTGCAGCAAAGACAGCATGCTCACCCCAATACATGAAGTACTTTCCCCCGATTTTGGTCAGCACCTGCTTGCCGTCTTTTATCTCCGTCACCATGGAGCCTGACTTGCAGAAGATATCCTTGAAGCGGCCATTGTAGGCTTTGGCAAAGGCGGGACCGTGTTTCTCCCATTTTATCAAATCGCGCGAGGTAGCGATACAAAGACGTGCCACATGTCTGTTCCAAGAGGTGTAAGCCATGACATAAAGGCCATCCTCGGTCATTGCCACGCGCGGGTCTTCGCAACCTCCCTCCCATTCGTATTCCTTCATATTGTCTTTGTCGGGATACATCACGGGGGTGGTGCGGCGTTTCATGTGGATGCCATCCTTCGATTCAGCCAGTCCGATACGCGAGGTACGCTTGCCGATGCCCGTCGCAGAGTTGTCTTCGGCACGGTAGAGGACGCAAATCTTCCCGTTCTTCACTGTTGCTGCGGGGTTAAACACGTCGCTTTCTTCCCAGCCCACCTTCGCGTTCCTCATGGGGCAATCGAAGAGGTTCTTGGGAGCGGGTGTGATAATGGGGTTGGCATCAGTGGGTCTTACGAATCCGCCCAGAGCCCATTCCGGCAATATGTTCTGTGCGTACCCCAACAGCGGCAGAACAGCCAAAGAGATGAATAGTAAACTTTTTTTCATGATATAAAGGATAAACATGCCGGGGGAAACCACACTCACCCCAGCACCTTGTTTTTAGCAATCGTTGCGTGGAATTCTTTCAAGTAGAAAGGCTCGAAATATGCTACGTCTTCGAACTTCGCGGCGGCAAAGGCCTTCTCCGCCAGCGGGACCATATTGACCGCAAGCGGATGGATGTTGCCAAGGAAGACAGCATTGGAGGACGGAATCACCTCCCGGCACTTGGCGGCGCCATTACCAAAGAAGCAAACCCCGGAGCTTTCCAAGAAGGGAGCATACGTCGTGGCATCCACTATGTCTGCCGAGACACCGCGCACCTCCCTAAGGTTTTTGTCGTATATGGCGGCATACACCTCCATTCGTCGGGCATCAAGCATTGCGCAGTACAAATCAGCCTCCTTCTCCTGCTTCAAGGCAGCTACGGCAAGAGTCTCCAAGGTATGCACGCTTATCAGCGGGATATCGAAGCCGAAGCACAAGCCTTTGGCCACTGACACGCCGATGCGCAGCCCCGTGTATGAGCCAGGACCGCTGCTCACAGCCACAGCCTCAAGCTTCACGCCTTTCTCTTTTGCCTCCTTAAGGGCTTCTTCCACGTATACGCCCAAAAGGGCAGCATGCGAAGGGCCTTCTTCCGAGCACCTCTCTGCCAGCACCTCCCCGTCCTTCGCCAACGCGACGGAACATACAGAGGTGGATGTTTCTATATTTAAAATGCAAGCCATAACTATCGGAAATAGGGTTGTCTCTCTTATTCTAACGCCCGCAAAAATATAAAAGTTTCCCCTATCTTTGCGCAAATTTTAAGCATAATGATACAATCGATGACAGGATTCGGCAAGGTTACAGCCGAGCTTCCTTCGAAAAAAGTAACCGTAGAAATAAAATCTCTCAACAGCAAACAACTCGACCTGCAGACGCGTGTTCCGTCTATCTACAGAGACAAGGAGATGCAGATTCGCAACCTTCTGCTTCAGACCCTCGAGAGGGGAAAGGTGGATTTCGCTATCCACATCGAATACATCGGGCAGGACACTCCTTCGCAAATCGACCCCACTGTGTTCGAAAGCTATTACAGGCAGATTAAAGACATTGCCGCAAAGCTCGACATTGCTCTTCCTTCGGACTGGTTTCAGACACTGCTGAAGATGCCGGAGGTGATAAAGTCGGAGGTTGCGGAAGTTAACGAGAGCGAATGGGAGGTTGTGTTGGGCGCAATAAACGGTGCCATAGGGCAGCTTCGCGACTTCCGCATTCAAGAGGGCGCCATGCTCGAGAGGCTCTTCAGAGAGAAGATTAGCAACATCGCCACTCTCCTGACCCAGGTGGAGAAATACGAGGGCGAGCGCGTGGAGAAGATTCGTGCACGCATCATGGACAACCTCGAGAAGGTGGCAAGCAAGGACTACGACAAGAACCGCCTCGAGCAGGAGATGATATACTACATCGAGAAACTCGACGTGAGCGAAGAGAAGAACCGCCTCGACAACCATCTGAAGTATTTCGTCAGCACGATGGACGACGGGCACGGACAGGGCAAGAAGCTCGGGTTCATTGCCCAGGAGATGGGCCGCGAAATCAATACGCTGGGCTCGAAGAGCAACCATGCGGAGATGCAAAACATCGTCGTGAAGATGAAAGACGAGCTGGAACAGATAAAGGAACAAGTATTAAACGTATTGTAGGTATGCCGGGCAAACTCATCATCTTCTCTGCCCCATCGGGTTCGGGGAAGTCTACCATCATCAACTACCTGCTGGGGCAGAACCTCAACCTCCACTTCTCGATATCTGCCACCAGCCGAGCCCCGCGCGGAACGGAGCGTAGCGGCGTGGAGTATTATTTCCTCACCCCCGAGGAGTTTCGCGGGCGTATTGCCAAGGGCGACTTCCTGGAGTATGAGGAGGTGTATAAAGACAAGTTCTACGGGACACTGAAGAGCGAGGTGGACCGCCAATTGACGGAAGGTCGCAACGTGGTGTTCGACGTGGATGTTGTGGGAGGGTGCAATATCAAGAAGCATTACGGCAACCGTGCCCTCTCGGTGTTCATCAAACCGCCAAGCATTGAAGCCTTGCGTGGAAGGCTTGAGGGAAGAGGCACCGACGCCCCCGAGGTGATAGAGAGCCGCATCGCCAAGGCTGAGTTTGAGTTGGGCTTTGCGCCCCACTTCGACGTATGTATCGTGAACGATGTGCTCGAGAAAGCGCAGCAGGAAGCTCTCACAACAATCAAGAATTTTCTCTCTGAAGAATGAATACAAACAACCGACTGCCCCGCAAGTGGGGATTTATCTTTGCCATAGTTGGTATCGCAGCGTTGGCGACAGCCATTGTAGCCCTCGTGTTTGAGGAATACATCATTGCCATCGCCTGCGGAATAGTGTTCTGCTTGCAGGCATACAACTTTGTAGGATGGATGAGACAACGCTAAGAGGAGACCGAAGGCTGAAGACCGGCATCTTCTCCGGTTCGTTCAACCCCGTGCACATCGGCCACCTGGCTCTTGCCAACTGGCTGTGCGAGTTTGCGGGGCTCGACGAGCTTTGGTTTGTTGTCTCCCCCAACAATCCGCTGAAAAGCCATAGCGGGCTGATGGACGACAACCTGCGGCTCCAATTGGTGGAGGCTTCCATCAGCGGGTACCCCAAGTTCAGGGCTTGCGACATAGAGTTCTCCCTCCCCCGACCCTCCTATACCATCAATACTCTCCGCACTCTTGAGGAGCGGTATCCCGACAGGTTGTTTCATCTCATAGTGGGAGCCGACAACTGGGCTTCCATCCACCTTTGGAAGGAAGCACAGCAGATTGTCGCCCATTACCCCATCCTTGTCTACCCGCGTAAGGGATACGATGTGGTTATCCCCTCCGACCTCGCCGGAGTGCGTGAGGTGGATGCTCCGATGATGGAAATCTCGTCCACCTTCATCCGCGAATCACTGAAAGCCGGCAAAGACGTCCGCTTCTTCCTCCCCGAAGCCATACGGGAACACGATTGCTTCTCGGCTAAAGGCAAGTATATCCCATAACCATAAGATTGCACGCAAATTCCTTCATGCAGCTTGCACGGACTGCGGATTGCCGCAATCTTGTCCCGAGGCTGCAAAATAGGAAGCCGCGGGGGTGATAGGGTACTGAATATTTTTGTAGTTTTGCGCCGTGTTTTACAAAACAATAGCATAATGAACCCAACAGAACTAAGTGAACAAGAAGTCATACGGCGCAACAGCATGGAGCAGCTGCGAGAGATGGGGATAGAGCCCTACCCCGCTGCCGAGTACGTAACCAACGCATTCTCGAAGGAAATAAAAGCTTCGTTCAAAGACGATGCAGAGCCTCGTCAGGTGAGCGTTGCCGGACGTATCATGAGCCGCCGTATAATGGGGAAAGCTTCGTTTATGGAGCTGCAAGACTCCGAAGGCAGAATACAGATATATGTCTCCCGCGACAGCATTTGTCCTACCGAGAACAAGGATATGTATAACGTTGTTTTCAAGAAACTGCTCGACATTGGCGACATCATCGGCGTCCGCGGATATGTGTTCCGTACACAGATGGGCGAGATTTCGGTGCATGCCGAAGAGTTGACGGTGCTGTCAAAGTCACTTCGCCCTCTGCCTATCGTAAAATATAAGGACGGTGTGGCATACGACGGGTTCAACGACCCCGAGTTGCGCTACCGCCAACGTTATGTAGACTTGATAGTAAACGACGGAGTGAAGGATATCTTCCTCAAACGTGCCAAGGTGATAAAGACATTGCGTAGCGTGCTTGATGAGGCAGGCTACACGGAGGTGGAGACGCCCATCCTGCAGTCCATAGCCGGAGGCGCCAGTGCACGTCCGTTTATCACTCACCATAACACTTTGGACATCGACCTCTACCTCCGTATCGCCACGGAGTTGTATCTCAAGAGACTTATCGTGGGAGGTTTCGAAGGTGTGTATGAAGTGGGCAAGAACTTCCGCAACGAAGGAATGGACCGCACGCACAACCCCGAGTTTACTTGCATGGAGCTGTATGTGCAATACAAGGACTACAACTGGATGATGAACTTCACGGAGCAGCTTTTGGAAAAGATTTGCGTGGCAGTGAACGGCACAAGCGAGACAGTTGTGGACGGCAAGACAATAAGCTTCAAGGCTCCTTACCGCCGTCTGCCTATCTTGGAAGCCATACGCGAGAAAACAGGCTACGACCTTGAGGGGAAAAGCGAAGACGAGATACGCGCCATCTGCAAGACCTTGAAGATGGAAATAGACGACACCATGGGTAAAGGCAAACTCATCGACGAGATATTCGGCGAATTCTGCGAAGGCACATTCATACAGCCAACCTTCATCATCGACTACCCCGTAGAGATGAGCCCGCTCACCAAGATGCACCGCAGCAAGCCGGGCCTCACCGAACGATTCGAGCTGATGGTTAACGGCAAGGAGCTGGCAAATGCCTATAGCGAGCTCAACGACCCCGTGGACCAAGAAGAACGTTTCAAGGAGCAACTCCGTCTTAGCGAGAAGGGCGACGACGAGGCAATGTTTATCGACCAAGACTTCCTTCGCGCACTGCAGTTCGGTATGCCTCCCACATCGGGCATAGGCATAGGTATCGACCGCCTGGTTATGCTGATGACAGGGCAGACAACAATACAAGAAGTGCTGTTCTTCCCGCAGATGCGACCCAAGACAACAAAGAAAGACGAGCAAAAAGAAGAGGAATGATATGAAGCTACCCGGTAGAATCGCAATAATGGGAGGCGGAAGCTGGGCAACAGCCCTTGCCAAGATTGTCCTCACCACACAAGACAGCCTCAATTGGTATATGCGCCGACAAGACCAAGTGGACGATTTCCTGAAGACCGGACACAATCCGAGCTATCTTTCGTCTGTGAAGTTCGACACAAACAAAATCAATTTCTACACTGACATAAACAGCGCCATCAGCGACTCCGACACGCTGATTTTCGCAACACCCTCTCCCTTCTTGAAGCAACACTTGATGAAGGTGACAACCCCACTGTGCGACAAGTTCATCATCTCGGCTATCAAGGGTATCGTACCCGACGAGAATATGCTGGTGGCAGACTATTTCACGGAATACTACAACGTCCCGGCAGAGCATGTTGCCGTTATCGGCGGTCCGTGCCATGCCGAAGAGATTGCGCTCGAGCGTCTCTCCTACATCACGCTGGCATGCCCCGACATCGACAATGCACGGACACTGTCGCCGATATTCCAGAACTCCTACCTCAACAACTACTGCTGTCAGGATGTTCGGGGTATCGAATATGCTTCCGTGCTCAAGAATGTCTACGCCATCGTTGCCGGCATCTGCCACGGAATGAAGTATGGCGACAACTTCCTCGCTGTGTTCATCTGCAACGCCATCGAAGAGATGCGCAATTTCCTTGCCTCGGTGCATGGCCTTGAACGCGACATTACCGACTCCGTCTACTTGGGCGACCTGCTGGTAACTGCCTACTCGCGCTTCAGCCGTAACCGCACATTCGGCACAATGATTGGGAAAGGCTATTCGGTGAAGACAGCACAGCTCGAGATGGAAATGATTGCCGAAGGCTACTACGGCACAAAATGTATTCACGAGATAAACGAGAAGTATAAGGTGAACATGCCTATCTTGAACGCCCTATACGATATTTTATACGAAAGAAAATCGCCGACTACCGTCATACGGCAGTTGACAGAAACATTTAAGTAACTTATGAAGAACATCAGTCTTAACATCGACAAAGCCCTGGGCGTAGTTACCAAAGAGCAAGTGTACGCACAGGAAGCCAAAGCAAACAAATGTATCGCCGCGTTGCACGACGGCAGCGGAGCCGGAAACGATTTCTTGGGTTGGCTTCACCTCCCCTCTTCCATCTCCGACAGCTTCCTCGCAGACATCGAGAACACAGCCAACACACTTCGCTCGAAATGCGACATCGTAGTGGTTATAGGTATCGGCGGAAGCTACCTCGGCACAAAGGCAGTTGTTGAAGCCCTGAACAACAGTTTCGACTGGCTGCAGTCCGATGGCCGCAAGAATCCGGTTATCCTCTATGCCGGAAACAATATCGGCGAGGATTATCTCTACGAACTTAGCGAAGTGCTGAAAGGAAAACAGTTCGGATTAATCAACGTCTCCAAGTCAGGAACGACCACCGAACCCGCCATTGCTTTCCGCATGCTGAAGAAACAATTGGAAGAAGCCGTTGGCAAGGCAGAGGCCAAACACCGCATCGTTGCCATCACCGATGCCAAGAGAGGTGCCTTGCGTACCCTGGCAGACCAAGAAGGATACAAGACGTTCATCATACCCGACAATGTGGGCGGACGTTTCTCAGTGCTTACTCCGGTGGGCTTGCTGCCTATCGCTGTGGCAGGCATTAATATCCGCGATTTGGTTGCCGGCGCCGTTTCCATGGAGAAGGCAACAGGCAAGGATGTGCCTTTCGCCGACAATATGTCGGCCATCTATGCCGCCATCAGAAACGAACTCTACAAGGGAGGCAAGAAGGTTGAAATACTTGCAAACTTCCATCCCAAATTGCACTACATCGGTGAATGGTGGAAGCAGCTCTACGGCGAGAGCGAAGGAAAAGACAGCAAGGGTATATTCCCCGCTTCAGTGGACCTTACAACCGACCTT
>CAVJCD010000007.1:20189-26689 GCA_963648005.1 Tannerellaceae bacterium
GACCTTCACTCCATGGGACAATGGATACAGGACGGCGAGCGTATCATCTTCGAGACCGTCATCTCCGTTGAAGCTCCCGACCACAAGGTTGTGGTGCCCTCCGACGAGGCAAACCTCGACGGACTGAACTACCTCTCGGGCAAACGCGTTGACGAGGTGAACAAGATGGCTGAACTCGGCACACAGTTGGCACACGTCGACGGTGGCGTGCCCAACATCAAGATTACCATGCCTGAGGTGAATGCCTACTACATCGGTCAGTTGTTCTACTTCTTCGAGAAGGCTTGCGGCATCAGCGGCTATATGTTGGGCGTTAACCCGTTCGACCAGCCGGGCGTGGAAGCCTACAAGAAGAACATGTTTGCGCTCTTGAACAAGCCTGGCTACGAGAAAGAAAGCGAAGCCATTCGCGCCAAGCTATAAAGAATTAGTTTGAAATATTAAGGGCTGCGCCGTGGAAACTCCCATTGCGCAGCCCTTTTTGTTTTTCCCTTAAAAGACTAAACCGAGAATGGTAAAGCCCCTTCTCTTTCCCTCTCCAAGAGTATCCTCTTTGCCTCCAATCCTCCGGCAAACCCCGTCAGAGTGTTGTCTGAGCCAATAACACGATGACATGGGATAAGAATACCTATGCCATTGGCTCCGATGGCTTGCGCCACAGCCCTTACGCCCTTCAGATTCCCCACCCCCAAGGCAATCGTCTTATAAGTCCTCACCTTGCCATAAGGTATCTCGAGCAACGCCCTCCATACCCGTTTCTGAAAATCGGTGCCCACCATGAGCAAGGGGATATCGAACAACGTGCGCCTTCCGGCAAAATATTCGTCAAGTTCTGCCATTGTCCGCCTTAGAACTTCTGTCGTCTCTTCCCGGAATTCGGCATTCAGCATACGCAACAATCGCCGCTTGTTACGCTCGGCACAAGGCATCTCGTTCCAGTCGCAAAGACACAGCCTCCCGCCAATCGATGCCAAAACAATCTCTCCGCACGGCGAGTCGTAATACTGTATATAAATTTCGTTCTTCATCTTTTCATCTTACGGTTCACAAAAGTACCGTGTTTCCATGGCAATGCCGCCGGAAACGGGAGCGAGAATTTTAGTAACTTTGCGACATGAATAGAACAATACAGGAAGCTATCAATCATTATCTAAAGAGAACTAATCAGGGTTCTCTCTCCCCCAAGGCTGTACTTTTCGACATGGATGGTGTTCTTTACGACTCCATGCGTTTCCATGCCCGCTCCTGGCACGAAACAGCCATGAAGCATCACCTCCTGGCAGAGGAAAAAGACTTCTACATGTTTGAGGGATGTACGGGCAACAAAACCATCAACACTCTATACCAACGCTCCTTCCATCGCGACGCAACCGAGGAAGAAAAGAAAGAGATATACGAAGAGAAGGCAGCGCTTTTCTGCCGATACAACGACGGGAAGGCAATGCCCGGAGCGGCAGACGTCCTTGAAGCAGCCAAGTCTGCCGGTCTACAGACATTGGTGGTTACCGGTTCGGGGCAGCACAGCCTTATCGACAAGCTGGAGCACACCTACCCCGGATACTTCACCCGCGAAAAGATGGTTACCGCCTTTGATGTCAAATACGGCAAGCCCAATCCCGAGCCCTACCTCATGGGGCTGAAGAAAGCCGACGTCAAAGCCAACGAAGCCTTCGTGGTCGAGAATGCGCCGATGGGCGTGGAAGCCGGTGTTGCCGCCGGTATATTTACCATAGCCGTAAACACGGGGCCCCTCCCCAACGAGGTTCTCTTGGATGCGGGCGCAGACATCCTTTACCCCAACATGACAAGCTTGGCAAACGATTGGGCAAACATCATGCAACACGTAAACCATCCGGAACATATTGGTTAACCAATCGGGTTTTCGGCACCCAAAAAGAAAGCGGCACTTGCAGATGAAACCACAAGTGCCGCTTTCTTGTTTATTGTCTTCAATCCCGACGGATTATTTCACATAATCAGCCTTATTGAGGAAGTCGAAGCTCTGCTGACAACTTTCAACCGGGTTGTTGTTGGTGTACTGTTCTACCTCAACATACCAGTCTTTTACGTTGTTTGCATACATCTGGTCGAAGATAGGCTTGAAATCAATCTCACCGCTTGCACCAATTTCCTTCTCATCCTTGATGTGGATAGCCTTGAACTGAGTCGGACGAGATTTCAGGTACTCTACCGGGTCTGCACCACCCTTTATTACCCAATATACATCCATCTCAAAGAATACGTGGTTCGGACTTACGTTGTCCAACAAGAAGTCATAAATCAACTTGTCATCTATCTTACGGAACTCAAAGTTGTGGTTGTGATAGCCGAAAGCGATGCTTGCAGCAGCTGTCTTATAACCTACTGTATTGAAATAATCGCAATACATCTTAAGGTCGTCGAGCGTTGTCTCGTCGTTTACCGGCATCCAAGGCTGAATCATATATTTTACGCCAAGCTCGTTGTGAGCTTCGATAGCCTGATCCCACCATTTCATTACCTCAGCTTCCTTCTCTTTCGTGAAGGCCTGTCCAAGGTGAGCACTCGTACACTTCATGCCCAAATCGTTGCACATCTTCTTGAATTCGGCAGGAGCCAAACCATAGATTTTACCGTTATCATAGCTGGCAGTCTCCAAATTGGTATAACCCATCTTGGAAGCAGCCTCCAAGACAGCCTGAATACCTTCTTCCTTAACCAAGTCTCTCAAGGAATACAACTGCAAACCGATATTCTTCTTTGCTCCACCGGCGCAAGAAGACAACAACTGCGGTGCAACCAAACCACCTGCGAGCAACATTGAAGCCCGCTTCAAAAAGTCACGTCTATTCTGCATAATACCAAAAATTTAAATTTTATCTAAAATATGCGCAAATGTATGACTATATTCGACTGATTCGAACATTATCCTGTTAAAATCCACAAAAAACTTTATTGCGCATCGTTCTTACCCAACATTTGTTTCCTCTTCATCTGCTGATATTGTCGCACAATAAGCTTCCTGCTACGCCGAATCTGATAGCGGTAGATAACACATGCCGTAATGAAATAAAAGCCTGCTTGAATCCAAAGCGTGCGGTATTCGTGAACGACCTCATTCAGTGTAGCTCCCATGGTGTTGATACGCAAGAACCCTTGTACACCCGGTGTGGAGGGGAAAAGATATCCCACAGCCCTCCAAAATGGCGGGATTGCCTCCTTGGGCCACGATACACCGGAGATGAACAACAACAAAACCGAAGTAAAGACGAAAACAAGCATCGGCGACTCGCGGCTGGTCATAAACCCGCTCATCGTCATCGACAAGAATATTGAAGCAAAAAGATAAGGCAATACAAACAACAACACTACCCAAGGCTCACCCACTTGCGGCAACGAGAACAACCTCGGCACTATCCCCAACGCCCATATGCAAACAACCACATAGAGCAGGATGTAGGTAAGCGACTTCCCCAAAACGATACGCAACGTACCGTTGAAGTGGTGACTAATCGGGACCAAGCAATGAAAACGGTTCTTTTCTCTGACTGTTCCGCCCAACATTCCGATACCAAGAATCAATGTCTGCTGGATTACCAAAATCAAGATTGCCGGCACCAAGAAACTGGCAAAACCATTCTGCGAATTGAAGATGGCAACCGATTCATACGGAATAGGGTTCACCTTTATCTGCTCCTGCTCCGCCGTAGACGAAGGATTGTTGTGCGCACGAATCTCGCCTCCCATATCCAGCGACACCTCGGTGGCTGACAAAAGGAATGCCTTATAAAACAAGAGCGAACTCATATCGCAGTAGAGCGAAACGGTTGACTGCTCTCCTCTGTGAATCTTCTTACTGAAGTCGGAAGGGAAACTCAAAATGCCATACGCCTTCTTCTCGTCCAACATCCGCTTCGCCTCTTCCATGTCCGTGCACACGGCTACCACCTTCACATCAGCAGTAGCATCCACCCTGCGGATAAACTCACGGCTCAGATACGAATCAGACTTATCAACAACAACCATCTTGGCATTATGAACCATCTCGTTGTTATAGATAAACGCGTACAAAAGCGGATAGACAAGCGGCACAAGAAAGAAAAATATCATGACACCGGCATCTTTGAAGACGTTCTTCAACTCGTCTTTCCAAATAAAAAAGGTATCCTGAATACCTTCCTTTATTATATATCGTAAACGATGTTCTCTTTTCATCTCATGCTGTTTTACGGAATATACTTAAAGTAGAGCAATGCGTTCTTAAGATGTTTCCCTATAAGGAACGGCAGAATCAGGAAGCCGAGCAACCAAAGATACTCCATCCACGAATAGAACAAAGCTCTTCCGTTCAGCGCCTGGTCTACGTATATGAGGAAATAATGACGTAAGGGAAACAAATTGCTCAACGCTTGCAAGGTCGGGTCCATACCCAAAACCGGAAAAGAGAAACCGACAATAGAGAAAGCAATCATCCCGAACAGACTGGCAAAGCTCAGTCCAAGACGCAATGTTGGTAATGTCCCAATCATAAACACTCCCACCGCCTGCGAAGCAACAATCAACAAAAACAAAGCCCCAAGCATTGGCATCCATCCACAATTCAAGGGGAAAGCGTTGAAGCCATACAATGCAGCAAGGCATAGCAAAGCGATTACCATGAAGACAACCGTTTGCGGCAAAAGTTTCCCAATCAAGCTTAAGGTAAGAGAATCACCTCCTGTATGCAACCACTCACGGGAGGTTGAATATTTCAGCTCCGTTCCTATACTGAAAACCGTCACCAAGAATATCATCAGCTGAAGCATCCCGGGCAGAATCGTGTTGTTCAGATACACGGAATAGTTCACCCAAGGGTTACCGATGGCGTGAGTATCAATCACGATAGGCTGAAGCTGTGCCATAATCTGGTCGGTTGTATAACCCTTTGCCAATCCGGTCTGCAAACCAACAGAAGCCCCTGCCAAGACAGACACGGTCTTCATATCACGAAAGAGCAACGAGGCTGCAATCAGGTATGTTGCGTTCGTGTAGAACGACAAGGTAGGTTGTTTGCCCGTAGTGGCATCCACGGTGAAACCTTTCGGTATATAGAAAATGCCGTATATATTACCCTTCTGCATCTCCTGGCGGGCATCATCAAACGACGCCGTCTTATAGACCACCTCTGTCTGCTCAAAAGCATCCAATTGCCTTACCAGTTTGCGCGAAGTGGCTGTGCCGTCCATGTCAACAACGGCAATAGGCATATCCGTAGGCAGCCCCTCCCACATCAGCGAAAGGAAGAAAACAACACAAATGACCGGAACAATCAGCATACAGAAGAAATAGATGGGCTTCGACACCAACCTATGCATCTCCCGCTTCGCTACGGCTCCGATACTATGTAAACGCTGCTTTAGGGTCATAATATCTTATTCCCTTTTTTCTTCAAAATGACAGACATACCCGGACGCAAGTCAGAAGGTTTCTCTGCCATATGAGCACGCACTTCGAATGTCTTGGCATCAAATTGTCCGGTAGTCTTAGTAGCTTTCCAAGCAGCATACGAACCCATATCTTTCATATAATATACCTTCAACTTCACCTGCTGGTTGTTGAGCGCAGGTATGAAAGCATTCAGTTCAGAGCCTATCTTTATACCACCGAGAAGGTCCTCGCGCACACTAAACGACACCCACATATCGTCGAGGTCGGTGATGTTCATAATCGGTGCACCGGTACCAACCAACTCTCCCACTTGTGGGAAACGTTCCGACACTTCGCCGTCGATAGGCGAAACCAAAGCAGCCTCTTTCAAGTACGACTCCACTTCGGCGACTGCACCTCCGGCCTGCTGAACCAAGGCTGCTGCCGCTGCCTTGTCTTCCGAACGGGCTCCGTCCATCGCCATGTCGTATTGCGACTTGGCAGCCTTCTCCGTTGCAACCATCGCTTTATAGTTGGCTTCAGCCTCGTCTCTCTTCTGAGCAGAGATGACACCCTTTTCGTAGAGGTTCTGAACGCGGGTATACGATTTCTTTGCTATCTCGAGCCCAGCCTGGGCTTTCTGCCACAGTTCGTATGCTCCGGTTATCTCTTGCACGCGAGCACCCTTGATGGCTTTCGCGTTTTGTGCCTCGGCTGCTTTCTGCGCAGCTTCTGCCTGTTGCAACTTGGCCATCACCTCCGGAGTATTCAGGTAGACCAAAGTATCACCGGCCTTCACCTTATCTCCCTCATCAAAGCAATACGATTCGATTCGTCCGGGAACTTTACCTGAGATACGAACCTGATTGGCTTCTGCCTGCCCCATGATAACGTCGTCGGGTGGAGTAAGCAAGAAGAAACCGGTCAGTGCAACCAATCCAATCACGACCAACACCGTGATAAATGCCAACATCATGTTGCTTATCGAAAACTTTTTATTCTCGTCCATCTTTCTATGTGTTTTTATTTCTTACTTCTGTTCGTTTACAGAGAGTTTACCCATTGCTTTCGACAGGTAGACTTCCGTTAGTTTCATATCTATTTGGGCATCTATC
>CAVJCD010000007.1:26699-29559 GCA_963648005.1 Tannerellaceae bacterium
GCCTGAACGCGCCGACACCCATGCCGTTTGTGCTTCCATCAGGTTCAACGCCGGAATAACACCTTCCTCAAATCCCATATTGGCATGACGGAGGTTCTCTTCTGCATTCTCCATATTCCGGGTAGAGGCAATCAGCTTCTTGTTTGCCTCATTCACTTTATACACCGACTGGTTGACCTGCAACTCAATCTTCTCGCGAGTATCCATAAGCTGCAGCATCTTGATGCGTGTTTCTGCCCGGGCGGCATTCCTCTTGTAGCAACCTTCCCACCATCCCGAGATTGGCACCTTCAGCATCACGCCGACATTAAACATCCCGGATAATTCGTTCTTGAATCCGTTGTAGGCATTCGGGTTCATCACCAAATAGTTCGCAGTAACGGCGAGGTTGGGCAACATGTCCGCCAAGACAATGTGTTCTTTCTTCTTGTATATCTTCGTTGCCAGCTCCAGGCTTTTCAGTTCGCTACGGTTGGCAAAGGCCTCGTTGACATTCAATGCGGCATTGGTGGTCTGCACCGGTATGTTTTCTATGTCTTCGTCGGCAAGTGAGAGAGGTTTATCAAGAGGCAGCCCGCAGATTTGAGCCAACAACATACGCGAGAGGGCCAAACCATTGTCCACCTTCGTCTGTGCCATCTCTGCCTCGTTGAGCTTCACTTTCACCGAGAGAGCATCCGACTCCGTGGCAACACCTTCCGCAACCATGGCTGCCACATCGCTGTCCATCTTACGAAGCAACCCAACGTATGCGTCTGCCAATTTCTTTTTGTTCACCAACGAAATCACCTGCCAATATGTCTCGTCCGTCTTACATATAACATCAGCCAACTGCGATTCGTTCATCGAAGCAGCCAGTTCACGAGCATACTTGGTAATCTGGTTATAGGTAACAATCTTTCCTCCCATGAAGACGGGCTGCACCAAAGATACGCCACCCACCCATATATTCTGCACATCGAGGTGCTGCAACTCGTTCACTTCGCCCATAAGCTGAGTGAAAAGGGGAGTCTGCGCAACCGACCCCAATGCCGGCCCAAGCTTGGCAGCCAGGGCTTCCATATCCAAGAGGTTGATGTCTTTTTGATTCCACAGATAGCTTCCCGTTGCAGAGAGTTGTGGAAAATACTTCGTAAACGCTGCCTTTCTTTCCTCCTTTGCAGCCTTTACCTTTTCGCCGGATATTTGTAGTTCTTTATTGTTCTGAACAGCTAAGTTTCGACATTCTTCCAATGTCAGAGTCTGTTGGGAATTGGCATAACCGCAGCAGACCAGCAATCCCATTAATACGATAATCCGTTTCATCTATATATTGTTTCTCTTTTACTCGCAGGCAAAAGTACAGCCTTCCAAATACAGAAAATTGGTTTACTTCAAAGGTAAACTTGACCTTATCCAATCAAAAAAGATGCCAAAGTGTGGCATTTCCACCCACTAATCTTCCAAGGTGAAATTTTTCTTTCCAATCAAGTTGCCGTCGATAAAGATATCCACCCGGTAGGTTCCCGGAGAGAGGAATTCTTCGATGTTCCAATACATCGTAACCTGATGTTCTTCTCCATCGTATTCAATAAGTTTTTTCATTGAGTAATTGATGTCCTTTCCTTCGAAAGTGAAAACATCTGCACGACTCTTCACAAGCACATCATCATCAGGTTTTAGGATACGCACGTATACGGTCTTCTCTCCAACCGGCGCTGTAATGTTTTTGGCCACACGGAAGTCTATCACGAAACGTTCCATCCGCTTGATTTTTTTCGCCAATTTTCCACGCGAGTTGACAGGGGTAACGGTAATACCCGTAGCATCCAAGCGGCTCGCAAGGGTAACACGTTCGGAGAGTTTTTCTTTTTCTTTCTTCAAGGTGGCAGCCTGCGTAGAGGCACGTTGATACTTCTGTACGGCTTCTTTCTTCTCCACCTGCAACTGTTCGTTTGCCCTATTCAGTGAGTCAATCTGTACCACATAGTTGCGCATAATCTTACGCAAGGTCTCCAACTCTTTCTTCAGTCGGGCTATCTCCTTCTTGTTCGTTGCCTTCACCGTACGGAGCTCTTCCATCAAGCGTTGCACCTTTGCTTGTTCCGTAGACAAGAGGTTCATCAAGGAGTCGTTACCAACGTTAAACTGGTAACCTTCATATTGCATTGAAAGCTCGTTGAACTCGTCTTCAAGCGTCTGCTTATCCAAATCGTACGCCTCAACCAAATCGTCCAACTGTTGTTTCTGCTCAAAAATGTAGTAGGTGGTACCGGCAACAATCAACACCAATACAACCACTGCCATAATCAACAATGAGAGCTTATTTATTTCCTTCGTTTCTTTCTTTTCTATCTCCATCGGGACTCTTCTAAAAAATAAACGCACAAAGGTAATGCTTTGCCGCAAAAGAGGAGAAACTTCTCCAACATAAAATTAGTTGTCAAAGGCGTGACTTTAACACCTATGCTCGGAATAAAAGACGGAGGCACCCAACGGTAATCCGCCCCTCATTTCACCCCTCGCAAAGCGCATAAAAAGAAGACTCGACCGGAACCCTCGAAATTCAGATGGTTCAAAAAATGTTTCAACGTCCGTGCAGTCTGCATGAAGAGTTCAAAAAATGTTTCATCGCTCATGCAGCCTGCATGAAGAGTTCAAAAAATGTTTCATCGCTCATGCAGCCTGCATGAAGCATTGTTGCCTGAACATCCTCTACGCTCTCGGCATTCGGCAATACTATCACCACCTCGCCCGTCTTGGGGTCATACCATCCCTTCGCTCTGCGTTTCTTCTCTTGGCGTTCTGCATTCTCGTCTGTGATTTCATTCACGTCACGGATTATTCGCACCTTGGTGTGCAAACCACCCGACATCTCCTC
>CAVJCD010000008.1:0-17032 GCA_963648005.1 Tannerellaceae bacterium
GTGTGGTAACCATCATGAGCGTGCCCTACAACTCTGCGATAATTGCGAGGGAGAAGATGGGTGTGTTTGCCTACATATCCATGTTGGAAGTGTCGCTAAGGCTGGTTGTGGTGGTGGCATTGTGCTTCGTGGCAGGTGACAGACTGATGGTGTACGCCTTTCTGCTCTTTATGGTGTCGCTTCTCATTAGGGGTGTCTATATGGTGTATTGCAGGAGGAATATCCCAGAGACGCGCTTTGTGTTTGTGTGGGACGGGAGGTTGTTTTCCGAGATGCTTCACTTTGCCGGATGGAGCATGTTTGGCAACCTGGCATACGTGGGGTATACCCAAGGGATCAATATCCTTTTGAATATATTCTTCGGTCCGGTGGTGAATGCCGCGCGAGCCATTGCCGTGCAGGTGCAGGGTACAATCATCAATTTCTGCAACAGTTTTCAGACCGCCTTGAATCCGCAGATAACAAAATCGTTTGCTGCCGGCGAGAGGCAGTATACGAACAGTCTGCTTCTTGGCAGTTCCAAGTTTTCGTACCTCTTGTTGCTGCTCATGGCGCTGCCGTTGATGATAGAGACGGGGCAGGTGTTGGTCATTTGGCTGAAGATTGTGCCCGACCATACGGTGTCGTTCCTAAGGATAATCCTGATGGTTACGATGGTCGACGTGTTGGCAAACCCGTTGATAACATTGGCCCAGGCAACGGGCAAGATACGGGGGTATCAGATTGTGGTAGGTGGGGCACTGCTGATGATTGTGCCCTCGGCATACATAGCTCTGAAACTGGGCGGCTCGCCTGAAAGCGTGTTTGTGATGCATCTCTGCCTGGCTATCGTGGCGCAGGTGTTGCGTCTGTGGCTGCTGAGGGGGTTGGTGGGAATATCCCTCAGAAGATATCTAAGGAGCGTTGTCCTGCCCCTGATGTGTGTGACCTTCTTCTCGATTATCCCGCCGTTGGTGGTATATAGCAGGATGGAGGCATCGCTGTGGCGTTTGGTATGTGTGGTGGTGGTATCCTGTCTGTCGGTATTGCTCTTCGGCTATGCGATGGGGCTTAGCGAGGGGGAGCGAGGATTTGTGAAGAACAAGGTGAAACATATTAAGGATAGAATACGATGCTTCAGATAACGGATAAGGAGATGTGTTGCGGCTGCAATGCCTGCGTGCAAGCCTGCCCGGCTTCGTGCATAAAGATGGTGGACGACGGCGAGGGCTTCTCTTACCCGAAGGTGGACGTCGGGAGGTGTATCGACTGTGGGATGTGCGAAAAGGTTTGTCCCATGATAAATCCATATCAACCTCGCGAGGCAATGGAGGTGTATGCTGCGAGGTCGATGAACACCTTGACAAGGGAGAATAGCTCATCTGGGGGAGTGTTCATGGAGCTGGCGCGTTGGGTACTGGGGCAAGGAGGCGTGGTGTTTGGCGCGCACTTCACCAAGGACTGGGAGGTTGAGCATGCCTCGGCGCAGGCGGAAGAGGGAGTGAGGGCTTTCTGCGGCTCCAAGTATGTAGAGAGCCGCGTGGGCGAGACCTTCAAGGAAGCACGAGAGTACTTGAAACAAGACCGATGGGTATTGTTTTCGGGCACTTCCTGCCATATATCGGCATTGAACCATTTCCTGAGGAAAGAATACGACAAACTGCTTACCGTCGAGGTGGTGTGTCACGGCGTGCCGGGCACAAAGCTATGGCATGCCTATTTGGATTATATCACCGGAAAGCAGACTAAAGGGATTCGCGACATCAGGTTCCGAAGCAAGGAGATGGGCTGGAAGAACTATAGCTTTGTGTGCGACATGAGGCATCACCGCACGCAGGAGACATTCCGACGGAATCCTTACATGAGGGCATTCTTGAGCGACTCGCTACTCAGACCTTCGTGCTACAGCTGTGCATGCAAAATGTTTGCCACCGAAAGCGACCTGGCGTTGGCGGACTATTGGGGCGTGTGGCATATACAGCCCGAGGCGGATGACGATAGGGGCACAGGGCTCGTGTTTGTGCATACCCAGAAGGCCCGGAAGGCGCTGGAAGCTTTGCCCGTGAGGATGGACAAGGTAGTCATGCCCATTGAGAAGCTGAGAGAATATAACCCCGCGATAGGAGAGCCCGCAAGGAGGCCCATGAGGATTAAGCGGAAACTGTTTTATGAGGGAATGAAGGCGGGCTTACCATTTCCTTGGTTGGTGGACGTGATTGCAAAGAAGAGAGGCATCGTGGGTACCGTTAAACAATTATTGAAGAGATGAAGATTGCGATATTGACATTACGGCTGCATGTGAACTATGGTGGTATCCTTCAGGCATACGCCTTGATGACCACCCTAAAGTGCCTTGGGCACGAGCCTTGGCTCATCTTCAACCAACCGTTTACGTACAGAAAATGGTATTCCCTCTGGGGAGTGTTCCTTGTGAATGCCTTCAAGAAGTTCGTACTCGGGGAGAAGAATCTCGAGGTGTTCCGCGAGAGGAGAATCAGGAGGGAGTTCGAGACCGTCTACACCAATGTCCTCCGCTTCGTGGATGAACACCTGAAGCCCCGCACCCATATAGTATGTACCAAGAGAGAGTGGCGGCGGTTGCAGAAGGAATACGCCTTTGATGCTTATGTGGTGGGGAGCGACCAAGTGTGGCGACCCTCGTATGCCAAGCCCATTGCACGATACTTCCTCTCTTTCCTTACGAAGAAAGATGAGGTGAAGAGAATCGCCTACGCGGCTTCTTTCGGGGTGGACGAATGGACATTCACGCCGAAGGAGACCGCTGAGTGCCGCTCATTGCTAAAGAAGTTCGATGCTGTTTCCGTGCGCGAGGAATCGGGCGTTGAGTTATGCAGGACCCGCCTTGGAAGAGATGCCTGTCATGTGCTCGACCCTACGATGTTGCTATCGCGCGAGGACTATACCGCACTCTTGAAGGATAAAGACGTGAAGAAGTCGGGCATTATGGTGTATGTGCTGGATAAATCCGAGTGGAAAGACGCTGTCGTTGGGAAGATGGAGGAGGCTCTCGGGATGCAAGCCTTTAGTGTCAACAACCAAGTGTCGGTATCCGACCGTGTTGCTCCGCCTGTGGAGGACTGGTTACGAGGGTTTGCTTCGGCGGAGTTTGTGGTGACGGACTCGTTCCACGCCTCTGTGTTCGCCATTCTCTTCCACGTGCCGTTTCTTGTGTGTGTGAACAGGGAGCGGGGCGCGGCGCGTATGATGTCTTTGCTTGAGATGTTCGGCTTGGAGGATTGCTTGGTGGACGAAGCCTGCAATGTTTCCGAGATAAAGCAGTGCTGCCCCATCGATTGGTCTGCCGTAGACCGCCGGCTGAATGCAATGAGAGATTATTCCCTCGATTTTTTGAGGGCGTCCCTAAAGTGAATGCAGATTTCAGGCATCCTCGTCTGCCGACCACCCCGGTTGCGGGCAATCCCAAGCAGCACTTCCATCTTTTTTAATTGCAGCAAGTTTTCGTGTTGCCACGAAAAGCTATTGCGCAGTCACAATAAGTCTTCTCTGTCATTCTGAACTTGATTCAGAATCTCATAATGTAGCAAAAACGAGAGAAACCTTAAGCACAGTGAAAGAGCTGCCGTCATTGTTGTCACCAATTCTCCTTACGGGTGTAGATGGCTTCTGTTTGTTGGGCTATTTCTCTCCAATCGTATTTGCTGAGGTCGTAGGTTTGGCTCTCGTGGCCGTTATTGAGCAATGATTGGATGTGGTCTTCCATGTCTTTAAGGTCGTTCAACCGGAAGTAGTTCTCCTTGGGTAGTCCCACGGCGAGGTTGGCGGGAATGTCGCTTGCTAGGACCTTGCGGCGGAAACTCATCGCCTCCAGGAGAGTGATGGGCAGTCCCTCGTGCGAGGAGGGGAGCACAAACAATGCCGCGTTGGCATACAGTTCACCAAGGTTTCTCCCCTTCACAATCCCCGGAAGCACTACCTGGTTCTCCCTTGCAAAATCTTTCAGAGAAAAGCAGTATGATGTCTCGTAGTCCGCATTCCCGGCTATCACCAACCGATAACCTTGGAGCTTCAGCTTCACGAAAGCTTCCGTCAGTCTGTCGAAACGCTTCTCTTCCACAAAACGTCCCACAGCCAGGATGTATCTCCCGGGAGTAAGTCCGAGGAATGAGATATAACACGTATTGCCGTCCAGGGCGGGGAAGGTGGTGATGCCGTTGTAGATGAGGTGGACGTGCTTTGTGCGGTGATATTTCTTCTTTAGAATGTCGGTTATTACCGTGGAGATGGCAATGATGTCGCTTGCAAAGAGTGCCGAGAACCACTCGCCCAAGCGCAGCACCATCTTGGCAAACAATCCCCATTTCTCTCTATCGTAGTCCGGCCCGTGGTGGGTCATCACAACCCTCAGCCCCAAAAGTCTTGCGAAGGGAATGGCCAGCCCTGGACCAATGGCATGCACGTGCACCACGTCGGCGTGCGCCTTCTTGGCAAACCATATGCCCTTGAACGTGTGGACTGCCGCCTCAAGACCAATCACCGACGGCGAAGAGATGTCTTTGAACCTCACGCCCCGGTACTCTGTCCTTGGAGGGTTCTCCTTCACGAATCCCGAGCGTCTCACAACGATGACCTCGTGACCCATTGCCGCTATCCGTGGATACAGCTCCTCGCAATGCGTTTCAATTCCCCCCTGTATGTTGGGGAAGCCCCTCAGTCCAACTACTACGATTCTCATAGGTGTTTGTTTAGATTGCCCTGCTTGGGGTCTTGACCCACGTCATACCATCTGCGCTCCAAATCCAGCGGGCGGTGGAGCATGCTGTTTACCTTGTTCCTCACAACCCATCCGAGGGGGTGGCGGATATATTTCTTCATCACGGGCGCAGCCGTGCCCACCATCCAGCAGTTCTTCGGGCATTTGCGCACCAAGGCTCTCACCCTCTCGGCCTGCCTGCCCTTCCACAGTTCGTCAAAGCTTTTTACCTCGCGGATATTCCCCATACTCTCCTTCCAATACTGCTCCTCCAAGCCGTTGCAAGGATAAACGTCGCCATAGGGGTCGACGAAGAAGTTCACCAATCCCGCTTCGCACGGCAGCATTCTGCGGTTTCCTTCGATGTAGTTAATCAATCCGTTGTTGAAGAAGGCGCGAAACCACGACTTGGGCGTGTTCTCCTTCAGCTGCAAGGCTATCAGCTTCTCGAAATCCGAAATGACCTCTTCCTTGTTGGTTATTTGGTTGTCGTATTTGTGGAAATAATACGAATTGTGGAAGGCTGCGGTGGCAAATTCCATGTTAAGCTGCTTGGCGAGGCGGTAGAGGGATATCATGTCCTTAGAGTTGTTGTTCGACACCGTTATCCCGAAGCCGATATCCTTTATCCCCATTTCTTTTAGCGTTAGGAGTGTTCTCAGACCCTTGTCGAACCCGCCCTGGCGGCCCCGCAGCTCATCGTTCTTCTGCGAGAGACCCTCTATGCTCACACGGATACCAATCTTGGGGAACTTCTCCGCCAAACGCAGTATCCTTTCTTCGAACCATCCCGAGGTGGAGATGACAACCCTCGGCGACTTCCTGAACAGTACTTCCATTATTTCGTCCAAGTCCTCGCGGATAAAAGGCTCTCCTCCCGTGATGTTGACAAACTTCACGTTTGGCAGTATCTCCAGCTCCTCGGGTTTTATCTCCTTGCTTTTCTCCGTGGGGTTGTTCCATATATCACACATCTTACAATGCATGGGGCATCGATAGGTGGTGATGATACACATATCTGTGGGTGATGGTATGTTAGTGCTCATAGATATCAATGATTTTGTTGTAGTAGTTGTCTGCCGAATACTTGCTTCTTGCATCAGCACAAATATCGTTATAATTAAACGTTTTGTTGAACATCAAGCGGATTTTCTCCTTCAAATCCTCTACGTCGCCCGAAGTGAACAGCATACCATTTTGCCCGTCAATCAGTTCGGGAATACCGCCGATATCAGCTCCCAAGACGGGCGTACCGAGGCAAAGCGACTCGATGACGGATATCGGATTGTTTTCGTACCACTCCGAGGGGATGACCATGCACCGTGCCTTGCCGAGAATCTCCCTCAGATTGTTCCACTCCTTGAAGCCTACGAACCGGATATTGTCGCTCTCGTACGCCAAGCGGTCCTTCAATGGTCCCGTTCCAACAACCACCAATTTGTATGGCAGCTCCCGTGCTGCCTCTATCAAAGTATCCACGCCCTTCTCCCTCGATAGACGGCCCACGTAGCAATAATAGTCCTCCTTTCCGTAAAGTTCCCGAGGCATCTCCCTCCCGGAGAAATTGCTTATCACCTTTATCTTTTCTTTGGGAAATCCGCCTTCAACCATCTTTTGGGCAAGAAACCTGCTTGGCGAGATGAAGCAATCGGTGTTTCTGTTCAGTCTCCCCTTATTCCAATAGCATGCCTCAAGGAATGCAACGAGACTGGCAGGCAGGCTGCCCTTCATGCACTTTCTTGCCAATACGTTCCAACAGCCTCCGTGGATGCACAACTCGCAGTTCTTGCCCCCGCGAATACACGAATAGCTTGGGCACACAAGTTTGTAGTCGTGCATGGTCCATACCACCTTGACGCCCCTCTTATGGGCTATCTCCCCGATGTGGGGCGAGAGCTGCGAATGGATATTGCCAAGGTGAAGAACGTCCGGCTTGAAGCTGTCGATAAGCGCCCTAAACTTTCTTCCCACCTCCGAAGAATGGAAGATACGCCTCGTGGCTCTGATTCTGTTGCCAAATCCTCCCTTTTGGAAGTCTACCGTCGAGGGGAAAAATCGGCTCCACTCCGAGGCTTTGTTCTCCGGGTGCTGCATGCTGAAGAAGGCCACCTCGTGCCCTTTCTCCTTCATGAGAGTCTCCAAAGCAATGGTAGCAACGCAGTCGCCCCCTCGGTTGTAGTAAAATTTATTGGCTATTAGAATTTTCATTTGTGAGAGATGTTTTCATGTGTTTTAAGGAGAGTCCTAGCAGCATCATCACAAACAACCCTCTGTTGTGCGTGATTGTGGAGTCGCTGGTGCATTCTATCAGGAAGAATATTATTATCAGGAGTGTGATTGCGAAATATTTCAAGTTTACCTCCTCCTTCAGCAGCTTCGAAACCTTTATGGCGAGGGTTGCCCAAAACAAGAAAAACAGCGCTGCCCCAACAACGCCGAACTGCGCCAAGGCGGGATAGTAGGTGTCTGCCATGAATTTGGGGTCGCTCTCAGTCAAGCCATACAAGATATCCATCCCGTATTTGTTGTAGAGGGGAGAATAATATACCCCCGAGGTGTAGGTCGCATACGTGGCAAACCCCGAACCAAAGGGGAAGTAGTCCGTGAACACATTGGTGGAGAAATAATACAAAGCCATGCGGGCATATAAATCGTCTACAGCCCTGCCGCCTCCAAATCCACCCTGAATGAAATAGAGATTGATTTTGTCCCACGCAACGATGGTGGTCAATACCAATGCGACGGTCAGCAGCATAGAGTTCTTGAAATTGAACTTCAACCGAAAGTTGCTATTGAGATATAGCACCAAGAACGTTGCCAACACGAAGAACCCATACGCCTTTGACCTCCCCGAGAAGAGGCTGATGGAAAGGATGGCCAAGAACACGATTTTGTCTCTCATTGTATAGTTGCTGCAAAACAGATAGGTCAGTGCCATGATGGTTGCAGCAGTGGCGAGGCGCGACTCGTGCCCCAGCATAATCTTCAATATCGAATCGTTGAACAACCCCGCTATCCCGATTGTCAGCAGGTAGATGGAGAACACGCCCGCAAGCAACCGTATGTTCTTTTTCATCTGCTCGTTGAACCGCGGCGCAAAGGCGTAGACGGTGAAGAACGCAATATAGGGCTTAAACTGGATGATGAAGTCGGATATGATGGCAGCCTTGGTGTTGCTATGGATATAGAAGGAGTAGAACAAATAGAAGAGAAACACTCCAAGGGTCACAAGAAACAGTTTGTTGAAAGCCCAAGCGGGCGTGTGTAAGACATAATAGGCATAGAGAGCGCACAATGCCAAAGCGCACAACTCGTCCACGAACGTGAGGCTCAGAGCGTCGTAGAACAATACGCCAAAAACCATCGTGAAGATAAAAAGCAGATAATATGTGTTGTCGATAAACGGCCTCGTCTCACTCATGTATTCATTAACGATAAGATACCGTTTCTATTGTGGAAAAGTTACTGCTTTTTGCCCCGAAATAGGTTATGTAGATATTCCCCTCTTGGGTGTCAACCGCGTAGATGGAAAAACTGTTGCGGTTGGCATTGCTTTCGCGGTCTATCTCCGTGTAGTTGTAGTTCTGGCAGCCGGGCGAAAGCGTGTTTGCCAGCAGCATAATCTGTTTTGCCTGCAAGCTGTCGTTGCAACTTACTTCGAAATATGCCGGCGTGTGGGCATGCCCTCCAAGGTAGGCAACAAACTCTCCCGGGGCGCCGGTGAAATCCGCTTCCACCTGCAGTGTATTATAGGGCGAACAGATTGTTTTGTATTTTCTCGAGAATCTCTCTTTCTTGATAAACGCGTTGATGATGTCAGGTATCATCTTCTCGCCATAGAGGTGAGTCCCCGAGCACATGTATGTGGACAAATCCCTGGAGTAGGGCTGCAAGGGGTGATGATTCAGTATGATGATATGATGGTTGGGGGTCATGCCCTCTTTCAGGGCGGTGTTTATCAGCCAATCCACCTGCTTGGGGGTGATGCAACTTATGTTCATGGGGTTATACTCAAGGCTCTCCCTATCGGTATTATCCAATGCGATGATACGGATGGTGCCTCCCTGAGGATTGTCCAAATCGGCATAATAATAGTTCTCGCCCGAAGGTTGGTGCATGGGGTGGTTCGTCGTCTTGAAGAGCAGAACATTGATGTCTTGCTTGCTAAGATGATAGTCTGTGTTGTCGGTAAGGGTGTTGGCATCGTGGTTGCCCGTGCAGACAAAACTCGGCACAACGTTACTCCTAAACAAAAAAGAGATGAGGGCCGACATATAATCCTTGGCATCCGAAGCCGTTGTCTCATTGTTATTGCTGATGAAATCGCCCGTTGCTGCCATGGCATTAATCTTTGGGTCGGCAAGGTTGGCGAACTCAACGGCTTCTTTGAGGTTCTTGGGCGAATGGTAATGGTTGTCGGCAGTCCATTCGGAAAGATGTGGGTCGGAGAGATGTACCATCTTGAAACGCTCAACGGAATCTCTTCCGTAGGCAATCTGCCGCAAACGTAGCGAGGCCTCTTCCGTGTTTGCCTTGAAGATCGTCGCTTCTTCCTTCTCGTTTTCGTCCGAGCTGCAACCGCAGAGAGCTAAAACAAGAAAAATGATATATGATAAGTATCGGGAAAGCTGTGTCATTGTTTGATTGTTATTCTTCCGGCGGAGCAAAAGTATAAAAAAAGAGCATATTCCCCATCCCGGCGGAGTCAATGCCTTCCTCGAGGACATCCGCAGCAACCCTTGCATGCCGAAGATGAGTGTCCGCCTTTGCAGAACATATTATAAATCTTCTTCCCTACGTACAACGCAGTAAGCAGACCGATGATGATTATTGCTATTTCTTGCCACATAAAACTTCTCCTAACTAATTAATCCGACAAACAAACTGCCGGTTTGGTAGACCATGAACGAAACAATCCACGCCAAGATGCAGGTGTAGGCTATGACGAACAATCCCCATTTCCACGAGCCCGACTCGTTGACAATGGCCGATACCGTTGCGATGCATGGGAAATAGATGAGCACAAACAGCATCAAGTTCAGTGCAATCAAGGGCGTGAACACCGGTTGCCCGTCTTCGTCAATGTCTTGTTTGATGCGTTCCGACAATACCATGCCATCGTCCTCCTCGCCGGTATACAACACACTCAGCGTGCTTACAACAACCTCTTTGGCAGCCATGCCGGTCAGAAGGCTTACGCTCATCTTCCAGTCGAACCCAAGCGGTTGGAGCACGGGCTGGATTGTCTGCCCAATCCTTCCGATATACGAGTTCTTTTGATGCTCTATGTTTTTCAGCCGTTTCAGCTCGGCGATGCTTTCCTGCTTCTCCGTAGTATCTTGGTTGGTATTTTCTATCTCTGCTATCTGCTTATCAAAAACATCTTCCTTCTCGTTGTGGCGGGGGAAATAGCCCAAGAACCATATTATAATGGAAGCAACAAGAATGACACCCCCCATCTTGTGGAGATACTGCTTGGCTTTCTCCCACATGTGAATAAGTATCGACCGCATCGTAGGCATACGGTATGGCGGAAGCTCCATTACGAAGGGTACATCCTCGCTGTTAAACAAGAAACGCTTGAACAGCCGTGCCATCACAATTGCCAACACTATGCCGCATACATACATTAACATTAGAACCATGCCGGCACTCTCTGGAAAGAACGCCCCGGCAAGCAACACATATACCGGCAGCCTTGCGCTACAACTCATAAGCGGATTAATCAGCATCGTAATCATCCTGCTGTTATGGCTCTCAATGGTGCGCGAAGCCATTATGGCAGGCACATTGCAACCGAAGCCCATCACGAGGGGAATAAACGATTTGCCGTGGAGACCCATTTTGTGCATTATCTTATCCATGATGAAGGCGGCACGCGCCATATATCCCGAGTCCTCCATGAAGGAGATAAACAGATACAGGATAAGAATGTTGGGAAGAAAGACAATAACGCCGCCAACGCCACCTATGATGCCGTCCACCAAAAGGTCCTTCAGCGGACCTTCGCTCATTGTCCCACGCACGAAGTCACCAATCCAACCCACCAAGGTCTCAATCCACTCCATCGGATAGGAACCCAAATGGAACGTTGCCTCAAACATAATCCACATGAAGAGGATGAATATGGGGAACCCCAACACTTTATGTGTTACGAACAAGTCGATGAGCTGAGTGCTGGTTGCTTCCTTTATCTTGTTTTGGGTGAAGGTCTCACGCAAGGCACCCGAGATAAACCCATAACGGGCATCCGTGAAGGCTGTCTCGGAGTCTTCCTGCAAGAGTGCTTCAATCTCGGCAACGCTGCTCTCGCGCTCCTTTAGGATGGCCTCGGAAGAGGGGAACTCTTTTATGACCTTCTCCGTCTCGGGGTCTTTCTCCAAGAGCTTGATGGAGAGGTAGCGCTTCGACAGACTTATGGCAATGTTACCGCTTCCCAAGATGGCTTCCCTCACGTTGTTGATGCCTTTCTCCAAGACTTCTCCATAGTTGATGTGGATATGACGGATAACGGGGTCTTCTTCTTCGTACACCTTCACGACGCGTTTGAAAAGCTCGTTGACCCCTTTGCCGGTGCGGCTCACGGTGGGCACGATAGGTGTACCAATCATTTGTGCGAGGGATACGTAGTCGAACTTATCGCCCGAACGCTCCAGCTCGTCGTACATATTGAGTGCGATGACCGAGCGGACATCCATGTCAATCAGCTGAGTGGTGAGATACATGTTGCGCTCCAGGTTGGAGGCGTCTACCACGTTGATAACGACGTCGGGCTGCTCGTCACCAAGGTAATGGCGTACGTAGATTTCTTCCGGGGTATAAGCCGAGAGGGAGTAGGTGCCCGGCAAGTCAACGATACGAAAAGTATAGCCGTCTTGATGGAAAGAACCCTCCTTGGCATCTACCGTCACCCCGCTATAGTTGCCCACATGCTCGTGGGCTCCGCAGGCATAGTTGAAGAGTGAGGTCTTTCCGCAGTTGGGGTTTCCTACCAAGGCAACGTTGATTGTTTTCCCCCGGCTGAGGGCAATCTCCCGCAGGTCTTCGGTTGAGGGTTGTATGTAGGATTTTGCCGGACGGGCTTCGCTGGGATGCGACATCTGCGCCTCTGCATATTCGGCTGCGCCCACCACCTCTATCATCGCCGCGTCACCACGTCTGAGTGAGACATCGTATCCCATGACACGATAATGGATGGGGTCTTTGAGCGGTGCGTTCTGTATGACGTCCACTTCTTTTCCTCGGATAAATCCCATCTCGATGATACGTTTGCGGAAGGCTCCGCGCCCCATCACCTTAACAATAATGCCCTTCTCTCCGGTGTGAAGTTCTGATAATCTCATTTTACCCCAAAAATCTCGTGCAAAAATATATTCAACCTTCAGAGCCGTCAATACCTACCTTTAGGTATTCCGCAGGTGGCGGCATAAAATCTTTCGTACCTTTGATGCCCATGAAAAAGAAAGAAATGAATAGGGTGATTATCGGACTCGGCTCCAATCACGATGGCGAGAAGAACATCGCTGCAGCCATAGAACTACTGAGAGAACGTTTTCCTTTGATACGTATCTCTTCGCCGAAATACACCGAGCCGGAAGGGATGGATGGCTCGGAGCTCTTCCTCAATTGCATGGCTGTTGTTCTTACCCCGGAAGCTCCGGATGCGCTTACTGCCATATTCAAGCAGATGGAAAAGACCTTGGGACGTACACTCCAAGGCAAGCAGGCGGGTGTTGTCCCTATCGACATAGACCTGCTGCGGTGGAACGACCTTGTTCTAAAACCCGGGGACTTGGAAAGAAACGCAAGAAACGGCATCACGATTACCCTCCCCCACCAAGCATAGAAAAACGAAAGGACTGACCCTTTTGCCCGAAAGGGTCGGTCCTTTGGAAAAATCCGTCTTTTTGCCGCATCTGCATCAGCAAGTCTTCGTAGTTGTCACGGGTAATCCAAATCCATAAATATTGCGATATTTAGGGAATAGAAACCATGAGTATTGCAATATTTGTGGATTAGCCATGCGGTCGGTGCTACGGAGGGAGTTGGGGAAGAACTGTGATACTACCGAAAGCGGGGGGTTATTTGCTTCTTAGGATTTGGCACAGCCAGCCCAGTTTGTAGAAGGCGAAGAGCTTGAGCGAAGGGTGCTCGCCGGTTAGGTTCTTCTCGATGGCGGGCAGGGTTTTCGCGAAGACCTTAGCCACAAGCCCCGTCATTTTGAATTTCTCCAAGATGGTGTACCACCGAAGGAGGCGCACATTATGGCGTTGCTTCTCGATGCCATGCGAGAGGTTCATAATGGAGGTGCGTATCTTCCTTAGATAATCGCCGGAGGACTCTTGGCTGAGGTGATACACCGGATTGTCGATATGGAGGATGGGAACGTCGTTTTGTTTCAACAGTGAGCCGAAATAAGTGTCCTCGTAGCCAAAGTGCATCTCATCGTCGAAGCGGACCTTTCGGAACACGTTGCGGTCGGCAAGGAAACTCATCGAGATGAACCCTTCGTACGGATGCCGGCTTCTTTCCTTGGGGCTCTTCTCTTCAACGCGGATGCCGTAGTAGTAGCGTAAGGCATGACCCGGCTGAGGGAGGGTGCGATGATAGCAGAAGCCGCCGCAGACAACGCCGCCCAGCAGAGCGTCTCTGAGGTAGTTGGCAAGGAAGGTTGCCCTCACAGGCATCACATCGGCGTCCAAGAACAAGAGATACTGATATTGTGCCGTGTCGGCAAGCTTGTTACGGATGCGCGCCGGCCCGATGTTCCCTTGGGATGGTATGAAGCGGCAATTACCCAGATGTTCTATGCTCCGGTTTATCTTGCAGACATCCTCATCGGAGCCGTCGTCTGCCACCAGGATTTCGAACTCTATGCCAAGGAGGGTTGCCTCCCGGTGTATCTCTTCCACCAGATGTGTGCATATTGCGTTGTATGTTGGGATTAATACTGACAGCATCTCTATCTCGTTGTTATGGTTTCGAAGATTCCACGGAACTGCCCAGCCTGCTCTCGGCGGGAGTAGCTCTTCAGTGCATCCTTATTGATATGCGAGGTGGTATATCCCTTCTCTTTCCACTCCGTGAGGCATTCCTCCAAGAATCGGCAGACCTCTTCCCCGGTGCGTGCCGCCACACCGGCGTTTGTCTCCTTAAGGGCTGCCTCCAGGCAATCCTCGTCGCTACGCACGCAGAGGATGGGCTTTTCTACGGCCAGTGCCTCGAAGAACTTTGTTGTCATGATGCCTTTCGGACCATTCCCCTTGGAGAGGTTGCTGAGGAGAAGCAAGACGGAGCTATGGTTGAGCACGGAGGGTATCCTCGAAGCCTCGACATATTCTTTGAAATCCATGAACGAGAGCACGCCGGCTTTCTCTGCCTCCGCGGCGATGAGCCCCTGCGACGCCTCGTCGACATACCAGTGGACGCGGCAAACCGTGTCGTTGATGACGTTCTTGTCAGCCAACGTCCTCAGCGCCTTGAAGAGCAATTCGGGGTTGCGCATGGCTGTGCTTATCAGTCTGCCGGTATAGGTGATGACGAACTTGTCGGTGCGTATCTTTTCGGGATAGAACAGCTCGGGGTCGAACCCGTTGTAGACAAGCTCCACGTTCGGGTTATATTGTTTCAGCATCTTTACGTGCCAGGGCGACACCGTCGTGACGTAGCTTGCCGCCTTCAAGACGCGGTTTCTCTCGCGGATGTTCTTTCTCTTGAAGAAGGATACATAGAGACTGTTGAGCCCGAAGATATTCGGCAGGCGGTGCGACATAAACTCGTCGTGGGTATATTGCTCGAATATGTCCCTTAGGTCTGCCACCAACGGCAGATGATGCCTTTGCGCCACCTTGAGGGCAGCGGGGAGGGGGAAGGTACGGAAGCTGCTGCAGAGAACAGCGTCGAACCTTGTCTCTTTGGCTATCTTCTCTGCCGCCTTGTATATATTCATGTCTTTGTAGCCCCAAAGAAGGTCAAAGATGAGTGTGAGAGCCCACTGCAGCCTCCTGAGGAATCTGTTCTTGGAGGAGAAGAACCTGACGCGCACAACCCTGCACCCCGTGGCAAGGAAGGCAAACGTGCTCCCTTCCACGTCCTCCGTCACCACCGTAGGTTCCCAGCCGTATTCGCCGAGGTACTTGCATAAGTAGCCCATGCGCGGACCGAAGGCCGGCGGGAAGAGGTCGCATATGATTAGCACTTTCTTCATAGCAGGTCCACGATATCTTTCGAGGCGTTGCCCGTCCCGTATTCCGTTATCTCTTTCCTCTCGGGGTGCGTCTCGAGGCAGCGCAGTATGTCCGCCTTCTTGCAACCGGCAATCTGGTTCCACCCGGCGTCGACTGTCTCCACCCATTCCGTCTCGCTTCGCAATGTTATGCAGGGTGTGTGATGGAAGTAAGCCTCCTTCTGGATGCCTCCCGAGTCGGTGAGTATCGTTGCCGCATGCTTCTCAAGCATAACCATGTCGCAGAACCCGATGGGCGGGATGAGGTGTATCGCTTTGTTGTTCTCCAGGGCCTGCAGCAACTCCAGTTTCTCCAAGCAGTTTCGGGTGCGTGGATGCAGGGGCAGCACGGTGGGGCAGGAGGACGACGACATCTCGCGTAGGGCATCAACTATTCCCCGCATCCTCTCCACGCTGTCGGTGTTCTCGGCACGGTGCACGGTGCACAGACGGAACTCCCTTTCGCGGAGGTGCAAGCGGAAGAGTATGTCCGAGGTCTTTTCCGCCAACTCACCAAAAGCCAGCGCGGCATCATACATCACGTCTCCCACATGATGCACGCCCTCGTGAATCCCTTCCTCAGCCAGATGCTTCACGGCAGCGAAGGTGGGGCAGCATAGTAGGGAAGACATATGGTCGGTAAGCACGCGGTTGATTTCTTCCGGCATCTGTCGGTTGAAGCTGCGCAGTCCGGCTTCAACGTGGACAACGGGGATATGAAGCTTCACGGCAGCCAGGGCGCCGGCAAGCGTGGAGTTGGTGTCGCCGTAGACCAATACATAGTCGGGCTTGGCGTCCATCAATATCTTTTCTATCTCGATGAGCATGTGCCCCGTCATCTCGCCGTGCGAGGCGTTGCCGCACTGCAGCATCCACGTGGGCCGGGGAATGCCCATGTTGCGGAAAAAGATGTCGCTCATGTTGGCATCATAGTGTTGCCCCGTGTGGAGCATCAGCTCCTCCAGGGGCGTTTTCTTCCCTTGGTTGTAGTCGCATATCGCTCTACTCACCATGGCGGCCTTGATGAATTGGGGCCTTGCTCCAACAATGGTAACAATCTTCATTTCTTTGCGAGTTCGTTTAGTAAACATCCATAAAGGCGTCTGAGGTAGCTGTCCGAGCCGTCCCGGCAGCTTGAGTTGTGCCACAGAAGGGTCAGCTCGCCGCCGGCTTTCTTCGCTTCTTCGGCAAGGCGGAGACTGTATGCCAGCGCCTCCTCGTAGCCCAGACCCATATATTTCTTCTCTTCCAGGGAACAGTCCATAACCGTTAGCGGGTGCATCACCACGGACGAGAGGCGATGGTTCACGGGGTCTATCCAGTGTATCGGTCGGCTGGTGCCAAGGCGGAACCCTGCCACGTCGGCATAGCCCATCGTGAAGTCGTCGGTCACGCCCACCGCCTCGAGCTGCGTCATGTCTTCGGGCTCGCGGATGGAGAGGTAGTGGTGGCGGTTCATGCGGACTCTCTTCCCAAGGCATGCCTCAAGGGTGGCTTTCTCCGTCTTCACGAGGTGGGGCTTCTTGCCAGCCTCGTAGCTGGAGTGAAGGCCAACGGCTATATCGCTCTCGGCGGCATAACTCAGCAGCTTGTTGATGTCTTTGTCGCGAAGGCTGTAGTGGGGCTTGTCTTGCCGGCATCGCCCTCCGCTGCGCACAAAGAGGACGGAGCGGCAAACGTCGCTGCCCACCTCTTGCCTAAAGGCTTTGTCTTTTTCGAACATCCACGGGAAGGTGTAGTAGGGGTCGCTTTCCAACGGCCCGAACTTGCCCCGGAAGGAGGGGAGAACGCCTCTTCCGTCTCTGATGGACCGCAAGACGCCTTTCCACGAGCGGTAGAGAGAGGGAGCGTCGAGGTCGTGGGTCAGCCATATGCGCCTGAGCCCCGCCTTGTCTTCGGGTATCGGAAGCCCGTAGTCTCTCAGCCGGCGGCGCAGGATTTGGCGATACTCGTCCACTATGGGGCGATGGATAAACCCTGCCCTGAAGGGTAGCGACTCTTTTCCGGGGAAGCGTCCGTGCCCGTCTCTTACACCACGACGCACCACCTCTTCGTAGCGCGTGACGAGGAAGTAGGTAGAGGCGATGAGGTCGGCA
>CAVJCD010000008.1:17050-27922 GCA_963648005.1 Tannerellaceae bacterium
GCTCCACCTTGGGCGAGCCAAACAACAGCGGCGTCCCTTCCACTTCCTGCAGCGGCAGAAGGGGCAGCGATGCCGGCGTGCCGTAGACGTGGTTCGAGAAGAACCCGGAGGGGAGTATCACTACGCTGTAGCGCTCAAAGAGCTTGGGATTGGCGGTGTATCCTATGGAGGAAACGACATTCTCGGGGACGTCATCGCCGAGGAGGAAGTGTATTATGTAGCGTAGGGTGCGACTGTTCATATCAGTTCCTTCAGTTTAATCAAGGCTCTATGAAGCAACGAGATTTTCCCCTTGGTTATTGCAAAGTAAGGGGTCTGAATTGCCCCGAATTCACGGAAGAAGCGTTCAACGCCGGGAAGCATGGAGCCCTCGAAGTCGAATGTGGAGGTGTATTGCGATACAAACCTTATGCACTCCCACATGAGGAAGCTCTGTGCCCCCGAAGAGCGCAGCGAGGGGTCGGCACCTCCGGCAATGTAGTAAGCGGAGCTCTTCTGCCAGGCAATGAAGGCCACGGCATGCAGATGCCCTTCCTCGTCGTATGCCCCCCATATGTCACCTTGGCGGTGTTTGCGGCAGGCGGCAATGAGTTTCGACAGTCTGTCGGACCTCTTGGGTGCGGAGAGATGCTGGCGACGGAAGGTCATGGTCTGAATCTTGATGAAATCTCTTGTGGGGATACCCTTCCGCACGGTGATGCTCTGGCGGTCTCTTGCCTTCGTGATGTTGCGCCGTATGTTGGCGCTCATGCCCTCCCATAGGACGGCGCTATCCTGAATGTTGCTTAGGATATAGGTGTAGCGCGTTGTTTGCCGGTAGCCGTCCCAGTAGAAGGGCAGCCAGTCGGTTATCTTGTAGTTGAAGTTCTGGGCAAAGCGGGGATAATCCTTCAGGGCATCCACGAGCACCTTCAATGTTGCCTGGCGCTTGCTGAGGGTGTGGGTATACTTGGCGTCGGGCGCCTCGGAAGGTAGCCACGGCCCCAGGGTCTGCGTGTAGACGGGCATTATGGCGATACCCTTGAAGGGAGTATATAGCGGCATGGCAGAAGCCACGCCGCCGTTTTTCTCCACTATCAAAGCATCCCACCTTAGCTTGCCGCAGGCGGCGTCGAGCCACCAGTCGCGCGAGAACAGCGGCAGTGAGTCCTCCTCCTTACATAGCTTGCGGTATCTCTCCTTGTCCATTCGGCAAAAAAATACAGAAACTTTGTGTCCCTGTGGGGCGGCTGCAAGGCTGTTGTCCGTTTCTTGGGGATGCATACGCTCGGTGATTAAATCTATATTGTTATTTCAGTGCCTCGAATATCAGTTCGGAGAGTTCGTCTGCCAGCTCGGGGTTGTCGCTTACGCACTGCTTGGCGGCGTCGCGACCCTGACCCAGCTTGGTGTCGTTGTAGCTAAACCACGAACCGCTCTTCTTGATGATGCCCAGGTCCACGCCGAGGTCGATGATTTCTCCGGTCTTGGAGATGCCTTCGCCAAACATGATGTCGAACTCTGCCTTGCGGAAAGGAGGTGCTACCTTGTTTTTTACCACTTTCACGCGCACCTGGTTGCCCTTCACCTCGTCGCCGTCCTTCAGCGAGCCAATCCTGCGGATGTCGAGGCGCACGGAGGCGTAGAACTTAAGGGCGTTGCCGCCGGTGGTTGTCTCCGGGTTGCCAAACATCACGCCAATCTTGTCGCGCAGCTGGTTGATGAAGATACAGGTGGTGTTGGTCTTGTTGATGGCTCCCGTAAGCTTGCGCAGTGCCTGCGACATCAGGCGGGCCTGCAAACCCATCTTGCTGTCGCCCATGTCGCCTTCTATCTCGGCCTTGGGCGTCAGAGCAGCCACTGAGTCGATAACCACGATATCCACGGCAGAGGAGCGGATAAGCTGCTCGGCAATCTCAAGAGCCTGCTCTCCGTTGTCGGGCTGCGAAATCCACAGGTTCTCCACGTCCACGCCCAGCTTCTCTGCATAGAAGCGGTCGAAGGCATGCTCGGCATCGATGAAGGCAGCTATGCCGCCTGCTTTCTGTGCCTCGGCAATGGCATGGATAGCCAGTGTTGTCTTACCCGAAGACTCGGGACCGAAGATTTCTATTATACGTCCTTTGGGGTAACCGCCCACGCCCAGAGCAGCGTTGAGCGCAATGGAGCCGGTGGGGATAACGTCAACGGGCTCGATGCTCTCGTCACCCAGTTTCATGATTGAACCCTTTCCGAAGTTCTTCTCAATCTTTTCCATTGCTGCGCGCAGGGCCTTCAGCTTGTCGGCATTGACGGCGGGCGCTTTCCCTTCTTCAAATAAACTTTCTTCTTTTGCCATACTTTTTTGAGGATTTAGGGGGTTGATAAATTATAGCTCGAGGTCTACGTTAAACATCTCATGCCAGGGCAGACCCTGTTCGTTGAGTTCCTTCATGAACGGGTCGGGGTCGAACTCCTCCACGTTCCACACTCCCGGGCGCTTCCATATGCCTTTCATGAACAGCTTGGCGCCAATCATGGCGGGTACGCCGGTGGTGTAGCTCACGCCCTGTGCGCCCGTCTCCTTGTAGGCGGCTTCGTGGCTGCAGTTGTTGTATACGTAGTAGGTCTGCTCCTTGCCGTCCTTGATACCGCGGATGCGGCAGCCGATGGATGTCTCGCCGGTGTAGTTCTTGCCCAGGTCACCCGGGTCGGGCAACACGGCCTTGAGGAACTGGATGGGGATAATCTCCTGGCCGTTATACATCACGGGGTCGATACGTGCCATGCCGATGTTCTGAATGACGCGAAGGTGGGTGAGGTATTCCTGCCCGAAGGTCATCCAGAAGCGTGCGCGCCGTATGGTGGGGTAGTGCTTGGTGAGGCTCTCCAGCTCCTCGTGATACATGAGGTACGACTCGCGCGGACCAACGTTGGGATAGTTCAACGGTTTGTGCACCGACAGGGGGTCGGTGTCTTTCCATACCCCGTCTTCATAGTATTTGCCGCGCTGGGTTATCTCGCGAATGTTGATTTCGGGATTGAAGTTGGTGGCGAAGGCCTTGTGGTGGTCGCCCGCGTTGCAGTCCACTATATCCAAATATTGTATCTCATCGAAATGATGCTTTGCTGCGTAGGCGGTATACACGCCCGTCACCCCGGGGTCGAACCCGCAGCCCAGGATGGCTGTGAGGCCCGCCTTCTCGAACTTGTCTTTGTATGCCCATTGCCAGGAGTACTCATACTTGGCCTCCTCAAGCGGCTCGTAGTTGGCTGTGTCGAGATAGCTCACGCCATAAGCCAGGCAAGCATCCATTATCGACAAATCCTGATACGGCAATGCCAGGTTTACCACCAAGTCGGGCTTGAACTCATTGAACAACGCCACGAGCTCCTCCACATTGTCTGCATTGACCTGCGCGGTCTTTACCTTCACGTCTCCCGTATCGGAGGCAATGCGGTCGCACTTGCTCTTCGTGCGGCTTGCCACCATGATATCGGTGAAGACGTCAGCGTTCATCGCAATCTTTTTGACGGCAACGGTGCTTACGCCCCCTGCACCGATAACTAAAACTCTTCCCATCTGCAAATAGATTAATTCTTGTTAGTGTGTATGATTCTCTTATAAAGGTCTTCCCATGGCGGGAAACCGATGGACAAATGTACGGGTTTCTTCGGGAATATCAATATGAGCTCCGGGGGCTGATTACCCCTGGTGACGCCTACTGCTCTTCCTCGCCTTTGTGGGAGGATGACGGTTTTGTCAGCACGTCGCGTTTGAACTCTTTTATGCGGGTGTTTATGCGGTCGAAGAAGGGTGCGTAGTCGCCATCGCCAAACACCAAAGCGCGTGCATTGAGCATCTTCACCATCGCGCGGTAAGCCTCATCGGTGACACGGCGGGCTGTCTTCATAGCCTTTACCACAAAGGCAGTGCGCTCTATGGTGCGCTGTTGGGTGTAGGTATGCACCCTCTCGTTGGCATCCTTCAAGGCCTCAACAATGCTCGTAAGGTTCAGCGCCTCCACCTGTGCGGAGTATTTTGTCTCCAAGTCGCCGATGAAGTTTTTGAGAAGGCCCGTCTCCTTGTCCAGCTGCGCACCTCCGCTGATGTCATAGTCTTTGATATGTTGCGCAAGCACCTTGGCGGAGACCGACAGTTTCCCGTCGTTCAACCTCTGATAGCCTTGTACTGCGCGTTTGTATGCTACATAGTAGGTGTCGCGCTCGTTGTCTGCTTTGGCGATATCGTCGGTTCTAAAGCTCTTGCGCGAGATGCCCATCGCTTTGCGTTCAACAGCAAATGCCTTCTCGAGGGCAGCCAATAGTTCAGGCACAGCAGAGGTAATCACCTCGTTCTCCTTTGCCACTGTGATAAAATCGATGATAAACGTGGTGTGCGCACTGTTACTCATTCGCGAAAGTTTGATGTCGGAGATTTCCTTCATAGCCTTGAAATTTAATTTGTAAATAATTCGCCTTGGAGGGAAGCCAAAACCTTCCGCCACGAAGTTAAGGATTTCTTTCGGAACACTGTCGTACCCCTACGCCGATGTGTCAAAAAAATTTGAGAGACCGTCGTACCCCTACGCCGGTGTGTCAAAAAATTTGAGGGACTGTCGTACCCCTACGCCGATGTGTCAAAAAATCTGAGGAACTGTCGTACCCCTACGCCGGTGTGTCAAAAAATTTGAGGGATTGTCGTACCCCTACGCCGATGTGTCAAAAAATTTGAGTGGCTGTCGTACCCCTACGCCGATGTATGGAAATTTTGGAGGGTACTGTCGTAGGGGTACGACGATAAGAAGCGCCCCGGCAAGAATCCGTTGTTAACTCTCCCGCCCCTTCAGCCTTCCCCGCGTCAATGATTGCCTCGATGAAACAACCAAATGTCCGAAATTCTTAAAGAAAATCGGACATTCAGGAGGTTGGGGACGTTGGTAGTATGTACAAAAATCGCACACTCTCAATAAATCCAGGCGAAGAGGGAGGCTGCTACTACGGTCATGATGCCGCAGACAACTATGGAGAGTCCGCTCATGGAGCCTTCCAACTCTCCCATCTCCATGGCCTTTGCCGTGCCCACGGCATGAGAGGCGGAACCGATGGCGATGCCCTTGGCGATGGGCTCCTCCACATGTATCAGCCTAAGAAACGACTCGGCGAAAATATTACCCATCACACCCGTGATAACGATGACCACAACGGTCACGGATACATACCCGCCAAGCTCCTCGGAGACGCCAATGCCTATCGCCGTGGTGATGGACTTGGGCAGGAGAGTGACGTAGGAGGTATGGTCGAGGTGAAACAGGATGGCCAACAACAGTATGCAAACGAGGCTCGACAGCACCCCCGCCGTTACGCCGGCAAGCACGGCCTTGAGGTTGCGCTTGAGCTGCTCCAACTGCTGATACAACGGCACGGCAAGGCAGATGGTGGCAGGCGTGAGCATATAGCTGATGATGTGCGCCCCTTGGTTGTAGGTCTCGTAGTCGATGCCGAGAGCCAAGAGGAACGCTATGACGAGCACTATCGACAGAAACAGCGGATTCATAAGTGCCCATCCCGTCTTGCGCTTGAGCCATACGCCCAAAGCGTAGGAGGCGAGACTGATGAACACGCCAAGGTATACGGAGCTTTCCAACAATTCTTCCATCATGCGTTTTCTTTTTGCCTGTGCCGGCGTATAACATGCTGGGTGACCCGCCCTGCCACACCCATCACCACGAAGGTGCTGACCACGGTGATGATGACGTACTGAAGAATCGACTGCCTCACCAGGCCCCATGTGTCAATCAGCCCCACTGCCGCCGGCAAAAACATCACCGGCATGATGTTTATCAGAAAGCTGCTGACCTCCTTCACGTCTCCCACCCTCAATACATGGGTCTGCAAGGCGGTGAAGAGGATGATGATACCGTAGATGCCGGCAGGGATAGGCAGGGGGATGAGCCAATGGAGCACCTCTCCGATGAAGGATATGAATATGATTATGATAAACTGAAACAAGTATTTCATTAATAATAGAACGTCCGTCTCTTATGACGAGGCGCGAAAGTAGATACATTTGGGTCAACGCACAAGATTTTCCGCGCTTTTTCCGCCCCAAACGGCACGGTATTTGAACAGAGTTTTAATGCCTCGGGGACGCCGGCAATAGGCGCGTGGCATTAGTTAAAGTATATGTATAAGTGAAATACTTATCGGAAAAGTGGTACGTTTGTGTACTCAAAAGAAAATTTAGAGTAATTAAGACTGTGCATTTAAACTCTAACAGGCGGTGCATCGTCTAAGAGAAAAACAAAAGAAGAACAATCAAAGTAGAGGAGGAACGAAAAATGAGACCTATGAAATTGACATCTTTGGTGATGATGCTCCTGATAGGCTTCACTGCTGTGGCTCAGGAGGAGTTTGTTGATGATGTGTACTTCTCTTCGGGAAAAGGAAAAAAGAAAACAACGACGGAAGAGAAAGTTGTAACCCCCCAAAAGGCAGAGACGCAAACATCTTTGACCACGGTGGCAACAACAGCGCAGCCGCAACAAACTGTGTCGAGTGTGGCGCAGAAAGATGACAGAGACGTGGATGAGTATAACCGGAGATATTCGTCGGTTGAAGTGGAAGAACCCTATACCGACGGTTTGGATACTGCCGACGGAACGACAACCATGACAGTGCAGGAAGGCAATGTCACTTCCCTGGCAACGCCCAAGCAGTCTGTCCGTCGCTCGGATACGGAATATACCGAACGTATTGTCCGCTATCATTCGCCAAGCAAAATCACTATTGCCGGAGCAGACCAGGTGGACCTCTACCTCAGCGACGGCTATTATGGCTACGGCTACGATACGGATTACTATAGTGACGGCACTTCTAACGTGAACCTGAGCATCAATATAGGCAACGGTTGGGGAGGCTGGTACGGATGGAACTCCCCTTGGTACTACAATTGGTACGACCCCTGGTATAGCTACAACCCATGGTGGACATACTCCACTTGGTATGGTCCCCGCTGGAATTGGGGCTGGAACTGGGGTTGGGGCGGCATCTACATGGGATGGAGCCATCCTTGGCATGGCGGCTTCTGGGATGGTCCTTGGCATGGCGCTTATTGGGGTGGTGGTCACTGGGCTCATCATTCTCATCACGACCCGTTCGATTACAGGTCGCCCGGACGTTCAATGTCGAGCCGTTATGCTGCAGGAAGAGGCTCTTCTTCACGCTATCACTCAGAGCAAGCAGACCGCGTTTCATCTCGTAATGCAGGTGGTAGGTCGTCAGCCCGCTACTCCGCTCGTCCCGCTTCATCCCTGAAGGGTGGTAGCACAAGAGACGACGGCAGCATACGTTCCAATAGAGGCACTTCTTCTTCACGGGTAAAGCCGGATGCTACGGCACGCACACGCACAACAACCCGCAGAGGTGGAAACGAGGGTTCGAGCACAAGGTCTTCTTCAAGTTCTTATTCCTCTTCATCGCGTAGCAGGAATACTCGCTCAAGTGTAAGCTCTTCTTCTTCCTCACGGAGCAGCCGTAGCTCTTACTCCTCATCATCGAGCAGCAGCAGCCGCGGTGGTTCGTTCAGTGGCGGAGGCAGCCGTGGTGGTGGCGGTGGTCGCTCGGGAGGTCGCAGATAAGAGTGAATCAAACTACATAAGGTATCAACAACAGAAATGATGAAAAGAATAACGTGTTTATTTATATCGGCATTCATCCTGGCAGGTGGCGTGGCTTACGCCCAGGGCGAGATGGATGCATATAAAATGTCGCAGACAGATTTGAACGGGACAGCCCGTTATCTGGGGATGAGTGGCGCCTTTGGTGCACTGGGCGGCGATGTGTCGTCGATGTTGACCAACCCCGCCGGACTGGGGATATACCGCAGCTCGGAGGTTGTAACTACGGTGAGCGTCACCTCCACAAAGGCAAATACGGACTGGAATGGTTCGAAGGCGGACGCAAGCAAGACAAAGTTCAACTTCGACAATGTAGCCTACGTGGGCTATTTCCCTACGGGCAACGAAGATGGTCTTGTGGGGTGGAACTTCGGGTTCTCATACAACCGTGTGAAGAGCTTCAACCGCTCTTACCGCATGAACGGCGCCCAGGCATATTCGTTGGCAGACTACACTGCTGATATGGCATATGGCACAACCGAAAGCGACCTTCAGTATGTTCAGGGAGGTTACGACCCGTACAACAACGGCGACCTATCATGGCTATCGATATTGGGATATGAGGCAGGCTTCTTCGATGCCTATAGGGGAAGCCACGACGAATATCACTCTGCCTTCGGTACTCAGGGTCAGAACGGCTGGGAGAGCTATAGCCCGCAGAACGTTGACCTGCAAGTCAACGAGAAGGGGTCGGTGGGGCAATACAACCTATCGTTTGCCACCAACGTATCCAATTTTCTCTACCTGGGTGCAACGGTTGCCATAACGGATTTGGACTACAGCATGACAACACGCTACACCGAGGACTTCTCGCTCAGCAGCCAGCTGTGGATGGACAATGGTCTTACCACCGACGGAACGGGCTACGCCTTCAACTTTGGTGCTATCGTGCGCCCAACGGATTTCCTTCGCGTAGGTGTTGCCTACAACTCGCCGACATGGTATAAGATGACCGACTATTTCAATGCCTCGGCTCAGACAACAATCAACGACATATCGTGGGATGAGGTGAGCACTCCTTCCTATCAGGCAGGGGAGTATCATCTGCGCACACCGGACCGCTGGATATTCAGCGTGGCAGGCGTGGGGCGCGACTTCCTTATCAGTGCCGACTACGAATTGACGAATTACAAGCGCATGGAGCCGACCGACATGGAAGGATACCAGCTGCAGGCTGTGGACGATATACAAACAGACTTCGGTATATCCGGAACCTTTAAGGTGGGGGCAGAGTATAAGATAACTCCGCAGCTCTCCGTTCGCGCCGGAACACTGTGGCGCACTTCGCCCTTGAAGCAGCACATGAAGGACGGCGTTTCGCCACTGGACAATAATGGCGGCCATTACATGCAAGCCGTAGGTGTTGTGGGGACAATCCCGCACTACACGGTTGACAAGGGCACGAACTCCTACTCCGTTGGTCTGGGCTATCGTTTTACTCCGCGTTTCTACATGGATTTGGCGTGTGTCTACCGCGTATATAAGGAGGATGTATATGCCTTCCCCAGCACGTTTCTATCCGATGGCACGTCGGTGGTTGTGTCCGACCCCGCTTCCATGAAGTCCAAAACAACCCAGGTGGCTCTCACCTTAGGTTATAAGTTCTAAAAAAACCGGGGGCCCCTCGGCGAAAGTCCCGTCTTTCGAAGCCAAAAGATATATCCTTTGAGACTAAAAGTCCCCTCTTTTACTCTCAAAGGATATATCTTTTTTGTGGGATGCCGAATTATGTTATCAATAAAATTCTGCTGCTGTTATACAATACAGTAAACAAACCATTCTCCATCTCTTCATTGCGAAGCGGATTGATAGGTTACACATTCTCCATATATACAAAGAACACTTTGGCTCCCCATTGAGCAAAATGAAGTGACGGGATAGGTTCATGAGAGTTTATTCAGACAATTTGTTGTAGGCTTTGCGAATTAGTTGCGCCATTAGTTTACGGCGTTCAACCAAGAAATTCGGATAACTTAAAGTCTCGAAATTCTCCGGCAGAGCATTTTGTGCACAGGCATCCTTATATCCGTCTTCGCCGAGTCGTTTGCGATATACTTCAACATAATCAGCAGGAGGATTGTCCGAGATGTCGATATTCGTAGAGTAATCTAGATAGGTGTAGTTGGCTATTTGGTTACGGTCTCTGTCTTCCTCATATCCTTGAAGTGTAAGGTAATGTTTCGGGAAAATATGATGAATGTCTATCGACGATTTTGTTCCATGTGCGCCAACTACAAAGTACTTTGATGTCGGTGTCGTACTGAATAACATTGGATAGTTCAGTACATTTAGCGATGCTACATAGCCATACCATATAGGTGACGTGGTGGACGATGTTACCAAATTGTTGAGCAAGGTAACGCTAAAATAATCTTCAGTGAACTGGTTCCTTATCTCATTGTCAAGATATGCCACAAACTCATCGGCAGTCTTTACAGAACGCAAGTCGGCAAATTGGCGCTCAACTGTAGACTCAGGAGAATCTGTATAGAAACCACGAATGTTCGCCATAAACACCCATCGCTGCATAATGCGCTTGAGTTCCACGGGCTGCACCTTGTATTCCGTTTTGCCGATGAGGTATAGCATATATGAGAAGATAACGGCATTGTCTGATGAAATCAACGAGTTCTTCAAATAGCCGGCTTCTGCCTCTATATTCATGAAGGCATGCCAATGGTTGAGGTTCATCACTGTTCCAAGCGCGTTGCGAAACTTCTCGAAGTTCTCCTGCTGCGTTTCCACTGACGACTTGCGCGTGTTCAAATCCTTACCTCTCAGCAGCATATAGGCATATCTCAGCCTTGCACGCTTGAATGCCAAGCCTACCGTAGTGCGGATGATATGTACTGGGTCTACCTCAATGATATGGTTGTATGAAGTGCCATCTTTAGCAATGCGAGAGTTCTTGCAGAACTGGTTGATGCGTATGTGCAGGTCGTTGTCATACACTGCAAGCAGCGTTTCGATGAAGTTCTTCTCTGTGAGTTTCTGACCGCCCGAGTTCACGCGCACAAAGATGTCGGCGACCTCTTCCTCATTGGCCACAGCCTTAATTTCCAAAGTCGGCAGCACATAGTCTGAAAGGTTCAGAAGGTCGTTGATATTGTCTTCTATCAAGATTTCTTCGTCATCGGTCAATTCCTCCAAACCGTCTTTCACTCGTTTTTCATTCAGTTGCTTGATGTAGTTGCGGCGTAACTTCGAGACCGAGTTGCTGTCTTTGGCGGCAAAC
>CAVJCD010000009.1:0-23508 GCA_963648005.1 Tannerellaceae bacterium
ACGGTTGATGTGGTATATTAGTATTGTGGAGAGCTACCCAAGAGGGCGGCTCTTTCTTATATTGGAGATTGAGTATGAGCATATATACGAATGAGATTAAGTTCAGGAGCACGCCGAAGAGCTGCAAGGACTGCCGGCACTGGGACCCGGCGAAGAAGTCCTGCAGGCTTATACGGTGTTGCTTTCCCCCCAGGAGGGGAGTTAGAGGAGAGGGGGCAGGGCCGTGAACGAGAAGAAGCTGACACCGAAACAGCAGCGGTTCTGCGAAGAGTATATAAAGAGCGGCAATGCTGCGGAAGCGGCCAGGCAGGCCGGATACAAGCAGCCCCAGGTTCAAGGCTCCCAGAACTTAGGAAAACTTAGTATTTCGAACTACTTAGCAGAGCGTATGAGGCCCCAGCAGAAGAGTTTAATCGCCTCGGCTGATGAAGTCCTTCAGTTCTATTCGGCGGTAATGCGGGGCGAGCTGGAGGACAGGGGGCAGCCCACGGGGATGAACGATAGGATTAAGGCCGCTGATGCGCTGCAGAAGCGATATATGGTAATCGAGGAGCGCTTATCCGCCTCGGCCGATGATGAGCAGGAGGGCGGAGTGGTTGAGCTTCCGCAGGTGGCCGATGAGTAGGGTAATATGGACCCCCCAACCCAAGCAGAGGGCGTTCCTGGCTCGCCCTGAATATGAAGTGTTGTACGGCGGAGCTGCCGGCGGTGGGAAGTCTGACGCGCTCTTAGCGGAGGCCCTGAGGCAGGTCAACATTCCACATTACCGCGCCATTATCTTTCGAAAGACGTTCCCGCAGCTCTCCGAGCTTATCGACCGTTCGCGTGAAATCTATCAACCTGCGTTCCCCAAGGCGCGGTATAATCACACGGAGCATTACTGGGCATTCCCCTCGGGGGCGAAAATCTACTTTGGTTCAATGCAGCGTGAAGCGGATAAGACCAACTATCAGGGCAAACGATATGATTTCGTCGGCTTCGACGAGCTCACACATTTCACCTGGCAGGAGTATTCCTACTTAATGTCCAGGAACAGGCCAGGCGGACCGGGGACACGCGTTTATATAAGGGCGACGACTAACCCTGGAGGCAAGGGGCACGGATGGGTTAAAGATAGGTTCATTACCGCCGGTAGGCCAATGACCCCGATTATAGGCGAATACGATATTGTCAAGCCGGACGGGACTATTCAGAAGATAAGCCGGAAGCGTATGTTCGTTCCGGCGACAGTGTTCGATAATCAGCTTCTTTTAGAGAATGACCCCAACTACCTGGCTAACTTAGCAATGCTCCCCGAGGCGGAGCAGAAAGCGCTTCTCTACGGCTCCTGGGACTCGTTTGACGGGCAGGTGTTCAGAGAATGGCGGGACGATCCGGCGCATTATGATGACCAACTCTACACGCACGTAATCAGCCCATTTAAGGTCCCCAAGCATTGGCCGATATATAGGGGCTTCGACTTCGGTTACTCTAAGCCATTCTCCGTGGGATGGTATGCAGCGGACGAAGAAGGCTGCATTTACCGCATTGCCGAATATTATGGCTGCACGTCAACACCGAATAATGGCATTAAGCTTAACCCTGTTGAAATAGCAGCGGAGATAAGGCGGATAGAGAGCGAGGACCCGAACCTAATCGGCAGGAACATCAGGGGAGTGGCTGACCCTGCCATATTTGATGAGAGCAGGGGCGAAAGCATAGCAACAATGATGGAGCGGGCTCCCAACTTCGTTTACTGGGGGAAGGGCGACAACACCAGGCTGGCGGGCAAGATGCAATACCATTACAGGTTCGCCTTTGACACGGATGGGCGGGCGATGTTCTACGTTTTTAACACGTGCAAGCAGTTCATAAGGACTATTCCGACATTGGTGTACGACGATAAGCACGTTGAGGATATTGACACAGACCAAGAGGACCACATTTACGATGAGTGTCGCTACGTGCTTATGGAGCATCCGATAGCGCCGAGGCGGAACGTGCTGCAGAAAGCGCCGGAGTTTGACCCGCTCGACCTGTATAAGGACTCTCATCCCCAATACGACAAGTACGCATTCTACAGAGTGGAGGTTTAATAATGGACCCACAGAATACGATAATTCCGGGCGCTGAGCCCGATATGACAAACATCCTCGAAGAGGAATACAACGCGCCGGGGATAGGGCAGGTAGGGCCCATCGGCAAAGAAGAAGTCCGTGAAGCTGAAATGATACTGCAAAAATATAAGAGCGGCAAAGCCCAGCTTGAAGCGCGGATTATTGAGAATGAGCAGTGGTATAAACTGCGGCACGACGAGTTCGTGCGTGGGAAGTCCCCGAACCCCGGGGACCCGCGTCCTACTTCGGCTTGGCTGTTCAACTGTATAGCGAACAAGCACGCTGACGCGATGGACAACTACCCCGAGCCGAACGTGCTCCCGCGTGAAGAGGGTGATAAGTCTGATGCGGAGATACTGACGGATATTCTCCCTGTTATCCTTGAGCAGAACGACTTTGAGCAGACATACAGCGATGTATGGTGGTATAAGTTAAAGACAGGCACCGGCGTTTACGGCATCTTCTGGGACGCGAAGAAGAACAACGGCCTGGGTGACATTGATGTACGCGAGCTCGATTTGCTGAATATGTTCTGGGAGCCCGGCATTACCGACATTCAGAAGTCCCGCAATCTGTTCACGGTTGAGCTGGTTGACCACGATTTGCTGGAGGAGCAGTATCCGTCTCTGAAAGATAAGCTTTCCGCACCGACGATTGACGTTGCGAAGTACATATACGATGACACAGTCGATACGTCAGAGAAGGCTGCTGTTGTCGATTGGTATTACAAAGTCAAGCGGAATGGCAAGGACGTGCTCCACTATTGTAAGTTCTGCAACGGAGAGGTTCTGTACGCGTCCGAGAACGATGAGGAATATGCGGAGCGGGGGTTCTATGACCATGGTAAATACCCCGTTGTATTCGATACTTTGTTCCCCGAGGCGGGAACGCCTGCAGGCTTCGGTTACATAGATATTTGCAAGTCACCTCAGTTGTATATAGACAAGCTTGACCAGGTAATCATGAAGCATTCTATCATGGCTTCTCGACAACGCTTCTGGGTGAGGCAGGACGGTTCGGTTAATGAAGAGGAGTTCGCCGACTGGAATAAAGACTTCGTTCATTACAATGGTTCCGGCAACCCTGCCGAGAACATAATCCCGATGGTTGTGCCGGAGCTTTCCGACATATATGTTTCCGTCCGCAATCTCAAAGTTGATGAGCTCAAAGAAACGAGCGGGAACAGAGACTTCTCACAGGGTGGAACGTCCTCCGGCGTTACTGCCGCCTCGGCCATTGCGGCCCTGCAGGAAGCGGGCTCTAAGCTTAGCCGAGACATGATTAAGTCGAGTTACCGCGCCTTCGTTCAGATTAACTACTTCTGCATTGAGCTAATGCGCCAGTTCTACGCCGAGAACCGCTGGTTCAGAGTGATAGGCCAGCAGGGGCAGATGGAGTTCGTTCAGTTCACCGGGCGACAGATTGCGGCCAAACCGCAAGGCTCTGACTTCGGCTTAGACCTGGGCTACAGAGTGCCGATATTCGACATAGAAGTGACTGCGCAGAAGGCATCGCCGTTTAGCACCACGGCGCAGAATGAACGCGCTAAGGAGCTCTATTCGCTCGGCTTCTTCCGCCCGGATCTGGCGGACCAGGCGTTGGCTTGCCTCGATATGATGAGCTTCGACGGGATAGAGCAGGTGCGGCAGAATATCTCAAAGAACAGCACACTGTATCAGCAGGTCCAACAGCTGCAGCAGCTTGTTGCCGCAATGTCACAGCGCCTTGATATGGCCCAAGGCACGCAGTACACACAGCAGGTGGCGCAGATGATAGGTCAGCAGGCCCAGCAGACCCCGCAGGGCAATGCCGGCAAGGAAGCTACTACAAACAGCCTGGGCGACACTTTGAACACGGCGCGGAATAGCACCGCCGGGGCGGCGAGGGAAAGAGCTGCTTCGAAGTCTACGCCTAAATGACGATAGCAACGTTTGATTTGGAGCATCTGAGCGCGGATATAACGGGGCATTCCGGTTATGGAATACCCGATATAGTCTGCGCCGGTTGCTCAACATTGGCTTTTACTCTTTTGCAGTCGTGCTTCACAGCGGGAGGGGAAATAGATTGGAGAACCGACGACGGTTCTTTTTTTATGCGCATCAGCAAGACTGACAATCGGGAACGAATACTCGCGATATTCGACACGGTCATACAGGGCTTTAAGCTCCTGGAGACCGAATATCCCGGCAACGTCAAAGTCTGCTTTGCAATAGACACGCGGGAAAGACCGCAGAGACGCGAGGGAGAGACCTCAGATTATATGACGCGCGGGAAAGACCGCAGAAGGAGACCCCAAAATGAATGAGTTGTTTACCAAGCTAAACCTGCAGCTGTTCGCCGAAGGTGGCGGAGCGGCTGGCGGAGATGGTGGCGGCGAGGGTGGAGCCGAAGGCGCTGAAGGCGCTCCCGTTGCTCCTGCTAAGAAAAGCAGGAACCCCCTTGCGGATGTCCAATACGGAACAAACGCAAACCCCGAGACTATCGTTACCTCGAATACGCAGGTGGATAGGAACGCGGAGTTTGAGAACCTGATTAAGGGCGAGTATAAAGCCGAGTATGATAGCCGTGTACAGAAAGCCATTAACAGCAGGTTCAAAGAAATGAACGCGTTGAAAGAGAAGGCAACGCAGTTCGATTCAATGTCGCCGGTGCTCGACCTGTTGGCGAACAAATACGGTGTAACGAGCAAGAATACCCAGGACATTATTAAGGCCATCGAAGAGGACGACAGCTACTACGAGGACGAGGCGCTTGAGAAGGGCCTGACCGTAGAGCAGCTGAAACACATGAAGCGCATTGAGCGTGAGAATGCCGACTTTAAGAAGGCCGTTGAGGACCAGCGCAGGGCGAACGCTCAGCAGCAGGTATTCCAGCGGTGGGACACGGAATCGGCGCAGTGCAAACAGATTTATCCGGGCTTTGATTTCGACCAGGAAGCAAACAACCCCGAGACCGGCAAACGTTTTCTTAGCCTGCTCGGAGCGGGATTATCTGTTAAAGACTCGTTTGAAGTAATCCACAAGGATGACATAGTCGGTGGCGCAATGCAGTACACCGCCCAGCAGGTGGCGCAAAAGACGGTAAACGACATTAGAGCGCGAGGCCTTAGACCGTCGGAGAACGGAACGAGCGGTTCCGCCCCGGCGCAGATTGTCAAAAAGGACCCCGCTAAGTTTAGCAAGCGTGACCGTGAAGAAATCTCACGGCGAGTATTACGCGGAGATAGGAGCATTACTTTCGACTAATCTCCGCACCGATTATTGAAAAGGAGATTAAAAATGACTAAATTCAAATTCAATCTGCAGCTTTTTGCTGGCAACCCCAACACCCAGACTACCACTTCTGATGGCCTTTCTAAGGGCATGCACACCTACTATGAGGACCGCCTCATAGATAATGCCGAGCCCTATCTCGTGCACGACCAGTTCGGCGATAAGTATCCCGTCCCCAAGCACGAGGGCAAGACCATTGAGTTTAGGAAGTATTCCCCCCTGTCCAAGGCGCTTACCGCTCTGACTGAAGGCGTAACCCCCGACGGCAACTCCCTCAACATGAGCACCATCACCGCGACTGTCTCCCAGTACGGCGATTATGTAACCTGCTCCGATGTTCTCGAGCTCACTCACGTGGACCCGCAGATAGAGCAGGCGACTAAGCTCCTCGGCTCCCAGGCTGGCCGTACCCTCGATACCGTTACCCGCGATATCATCACCGCCGGCACCAATGTTATGTATGCGCCCAAGATAAGCGGCTCTACTGAGACCGAAGTCACCACTCGTGCCGGCCTTGATAAGACCGCTGTTCTCACTTACAACCTTATATTCAAGGCTGTTGCGAAGCTCAAGGCCATGAACGCCCGCCCGATAGACGATGCTTTCGTTGCCATAGTCCATCCCAATGTAGCCTGTGACCTGATGCTCTCCGATAAGTGGATAAGCGTTCATCAGTACGCCACTCCCGAGAACATTTACAATGGTGAAATCGGCAAGCTCGGCGGCGTCCGCTTTGTAGAGACTTCTGAAGCCAAGATATTCGGACCCGCTTCCACCGGCGGCGCGAGCGTATACGCCACCATGATAATCGGTGCCAATGCCTATGGCGTAACCGATGTAAACGGCGGCGGCCTGCAGCACATTGTCAAGCAGCTTGGCTCTGCCGGTTCTTCTGACCCGCTGAACCAGCGTGCGACCACCGGCTGGAAGGCTCTCAAGACTGCCGAGAGGCTTGTTGAGGAGAACATGATTCGTATTGAGCACTGCTGCGCTACCGAGCCTAACGCGGCGGCTAACTAAATAACCTAAAGGAGGAATAAGAGATGAGTGAAGCAACTGAAAGCACCAAGAAGAAGGTCAAGGAGCCCGAAGCCGACCCCGGCCTGGAGTACGTTCCTTACAAACTGCAGAGGGACCCGCGCCGAAAAGGTGAGCGTGGCATCTATGTAGGCGTGAACCAGATGCGCGTATTTGTGCCGTACGGGCAGGAGGTTCAGATACCCCGCTGCATTGCAGAGGTAATAGACCACTCCATAGCGCAGGACGAGGCGACGGCTAATAAGATTATGGACCTTGAAAGCAAGGCTAACTTCTAAAAACGAGGGGCTGCGGCCCCTCTTCTTGTAGGTAACAGACCGGGGCGGTGCAACTCCGCCCACCTGCACTATTAACAGGAGGTGCATTATGACAATTAGCGAAGCAATTACTCAGCTCCAGGCGGTGAAGGAGAACCAATATGACGATGCAACTCTCGTTCGTTGGATATCAGACCTTGAAGGCGTTCTGTATGAGGATATAGTCAAGAATTACGACGGCGGCGAAGATGTGCCGCACGGGCCGTACACGGCGGAGAACATGGAAACGGTACTGATGGTCCCGGAGCCTTACTCGGATATATACATAAAGTACCTGGCGGCGCAGGTTGATTACTACAATGCGGAATCAGCGAGGTACACAAACTCAATGATAATGTATAACATGGCGCTTGACGCGTACGGTAATTGGTACAACAGGAACCATCTTCCGAAGCAGAGAACGTTTGTGAGGTTCTGATATGGCTTATTTACCGCAGTTAAACGACATATCCGCGTCAAGGGAAATGATTAACTCGTTCCGGGGATACAACCATTCATATCAGCTTGCCGACAACGAGTTCTATGACATGAAGAATATGTCAAGCAGGAATTACCCTGCATTGTCGCCGAGAGTGCAACGTACCGGAGTGAAGTACGAAAACAGCTGTATAGGCTTGCACGCACACGAGAAACTATGCACGGTGCAATATATAATCACGGTCGAGCTTGACGTGACAGAATTCGGGTCTACTACCGAAAAAGTCCCAAGCCCTCCCGTACATGAAGGCTGGCTGTATTACGGCGGCGAGCTTATCACCTCACATTTATCACCTGAGAAGAAAACAATGGTTAATATGGGGACGAAGGTCCTTATATGGCCTGATAAAGTGGCATTTAACACGGTGGACAAGACCTGTGAGAGCCTTGAGAACACGGTAACAACTTCCGGGAGCGTAAAATACCAGCTCTGCAAAGTGGACACAAGCGATTATCAGTCATATACGACAAGCGATAGCGCACCGTCGGACCCGACGGACGGTCAGCTGTGGATGAACACTTCCGTAACGCCTCACGTGCTGATGCAGTATTCGGTACTGTACCTTTCCTGGCAGTCAATACCAACCACGTATATCAAGCTTTCCGCAACCGGCATCGGCAAGGGCTTCAAGGCATATGACGCGGTTACTATAAGTGGAGCGACCAACAGCAACATGAACGGCGACTTCATCCTGTACGGCTGTACAGATGATTTCATAGTGATAACCGGCATAGTCGATAAAGCGGGAACGGATACATCAGCGATAACGATTAAACGCACGGTTCCCGACATGGACTTTGTATGCGAGCACAATAACCGCATATGGGGCTGCAACTCTGAAAAGCACGAGATATACGCCTGCAAGCTCGGAGACCCCACTAACTGGAATTACTTCACAGACCAGTCAACGGCGAGCTATGCAGCAACGGTTGGTTCAGTTGGCGATTTCACCGGCTGTATATCGCACGGCGGCTATGTGCTGTTCTTCAAAGAGAACGAGATAATCACGCTCCACGGCAATAAACCGTCCAACTTCCAGCTTGATTACGCTAAGTGCAGGGGCGTTGAAAAAGGCAGTGAAAAAAGCCTTGTAGTGGTCAATGAGACGCTTTATTACAAGTCCATGTATGATGTATGTGCTTACGGCTCAACGTCGCCTACGCCTGTTTCTGAGGCTCTGGGCAATACACATTATAAGAACGCCGTGGCGGGTGCGCTTGGCTCAATATATTACATCTCCATGGAAGATGACAACGGCGAACATTGGCTGTTCTCCTATGATGATAAGCTTGGGATATGGCACAAGCACGATAACTCCAGCGTGTTGGGCTTCGCCACGCTTGGGCAAGAGCTTTACTATATGGAAGGCGACACTGATGCCGACGCGTGGTCACTCATTTCGATGAACGGCACATTCTCCGCCTACGATACGGCCACAACCATGGAGAGCCCCGTCGAGTGGTACGCCACTACGGGTGATATCGGTATGGGCTTGCCCAACAATAAGTACATTTCAAAGCTCCAGTTCCGCTTAGAGGTGCCGGAAGGCTCGCTCGTGAAGATAGAGCTTGAATACGACAGCAGCGGGCAATGGGTAGAGAAGTACAGGATTAACCCCACGAAGAAGCGTTCAATAACCGTGCCTATTATCCCCCGCAGGTGCGACCACATGAAGGTCAGAATAAGCGGCGTGGGTGATTGCACGATATATTCGTTCACTCGCACGGTTGAGGAAGGAAGCGAAGTATGATTGATTTGAAACTACCCAACTTCACCGACAGCCAGCTGGACGACGCAAAAGAACGCAAGCAGATTAAGGAATACCTTGTACTGCTCACAAAACAGCTTAAATACTATCTCAACAACATTGACATAGAGAACCTTTCAACGGGGCTCACGGAAACCATACAGAAGAATAGCAAGGCTACGGAGCAGCTGGCGAGCAATCTGACCGACGTGAATAATGCCGTTATCAAAACGGAGAAGAACGCCACGCAGCTTTCTCTGACTGCCGAAAACGCCTTGCGTTCAACCGTGCTTGTGCTGAAAATGGCCGACGTGGAGCTCGCGCGTGTAACGATACAATTCACAGGTAATTTTGTTACAGCAGAACAGTTGGAAGCGTACGAAGCAAGCAAGTTATCGGGTGCGACAGGCACTTTTTCATCTCTTTCCTCCTCCTCGGGAGCGGTACAGCTTGGGGACAGCAGTATAACCGCCTCTAAGCTGTACGCAACCGGGGCGGCAACCGCGCAGGACGGAGAGACATATTACCCTGTTTACATAAAAGCTAATGGCGAATTGATAAGAGCGGCGAACCCCGCAGAAGGGAGCTAAGCAATGGGAAACAGCAGCAGCGGAATGAAGTGGAACCGCTTCCTTGACGGAACCTCGAATATCGGCAAGGGCATTAGATGGGACTTGCCGGCCGAAGAGTTGGAGAATATGTACGACAACCTCGGCAACCGAATAGACAATACTACAACGGCAGATACAAGCTCGGATGCGATAATGGGCACAACCGGCACAGGTGCGAATACAGCGGGAGCAAACGCGAGCGCAAGCGCTTCGATAAACTATTCCGGGCAGTACGCCTCGCCGGAGACCGCGGCATATCTTGCACAGTACGAGCACAGCAGACCGGAATATACGCAGTCGCCGGACGTAACCAACGCCTGGAACAAGGTAATTGAGATTGAAGGGCAGAAGCCCGACGATTATGTAAGTAAGTACGGCGACCAGATACAGACTCTTCTCGACCAGATATTGAACCGTGACAAGTTCCAGTACGATTTCAACGCGGACCCGATGTATCAAATGTATAAAGACAGATACATACAGCAGGGCAAAATGGCGATGCAGGATACCCTCGGCGACGCGGCGGCGCTTACCGGCGGCTATGGCAATTCCTATGCCACTACAGCGGGCAATCAGGCGTATCAGTCCTACTTGCAGGGCTTGAACGATATTATCCCCGACTTGAGGGAGACCGCATATAATGAATGGCTCAATGAGGGCGACAGGCTTAACTCTAACCTGTCTATCCTGCAGGGCCTTGATGATACGGACTATGGCAGATACCGCGACAAGGTTTCCGATTATAGGGACGACCTTAACTATTACTACAATAAGTTCGGTGATATGTCAGACCGCGAATACAACCGCTATCTGAACGATGCCGACGCGTGGGAGAGTGACCGCGCGTATTGGTATAACAAGTGGCAGTATGAAACTGACTTTAACTATCAGGCGGCTCTTGCGGCGGCTGCAGCGGCAGCAGCGGCGGCGGCAGGCTCCGGGAGCGGAAGCGGATCCGGAAGCAAAAAGGACAAGAAGGATGCCACACCCGACTATTCAAGCGCGGGCAAAGGCGCTCCGACCATCACTACGCCGAACCACACCATGACCGGCAACAGCGCAATCAGCAAGGCTCAGCAGAGCGCGTATTCAGACCTGCACCTCTATGAAGATGATGAGGAGATAGACGAAACCCCGGTATGGGACGCTATAACCAACATTGCCAATAATGAGGGCAAATATGCCGCACAGGACGCGTTTAACACTTATGTTAGGGCTGGCTTGGTGGGCTACACAGATGCCAACTTGGAGAAACTTAAAGGTATTCAGAGAAGCGGGAGGTAACAATGGCTAAACTTGGTTTACCCGGCACAAACACTGGCAAGAAGAGCGATAAAGACAAACCGCAGGGCAAGACGAAAAAACAACTGTACGTTGAGCAGCGCGTCAATCAGATTGCCGACACCTTTAATTCTAAGAGCGCCAATTATAGGTACAAGAATAAGTCCGCTTATCAGACATTGCGGGATAATGGAGAAATATCCTCTATTCCGCGCACGTATGAATTAGACGGCGGGATTAGAGATTATACGGCTTATAAGAAAGACCGTGACGCGCGAATAGCAAAGACCGGCCCGGAGCATCAGACGCCCACTTATAATATGAATCGCAGCACTGACGAGGAAAAACAAGCGCTTGCGGATGCGGTAAGCGCATATGCTTCCCGCAGGGCACCGAGACAGCAACAGGGGGCGCATTCTCGCAACGAGCGCAGTTCATATTATAATCCCAGCTGGCAGAGCGAGATTGATGACCACGTGTTAAGATTGACCGACGAGGACTACGCAAAGGCAGAGGAAAGGCTAAACGCCGACAAGGAAGCGCGGCTCCGGGCGCAGTCGGACAAGTTCTCCGATTATAACAAATACTTTACCGCCTCCAATTTCAATGATGGCGTTGAGAAGGGCAAACAGATAGCCATTGCAAACGGCGATGTCCCTCAAACTGACTACGAGAAATCTGCGTTAGATAAGAAGAACAAGTATTATTACAGCCTGAGCACGAGCACTGCGGAGAATATTTCCGCAATGACTGATGATGAGAGGAACCTGTATTACTATCTGCTTGGCACAAAGGGCGAGGCTGCGGCTGAAGAGTTCGAGGACTTGATGCAGGAAACCTTGAATTACCGCCTCGGCGAAATCAAAGCGGGCAATGCGTACGATATAGTAACTCCGTTTGTATCAAATCTGCAAGGCGCATTCTCAAGCGCCGGCAATGCCGTGCTTGGCGCGGTTGACGCAACGGGCTTAGGGAAGGTCGGGAGCGTTGCCGCCGGCAACAAACTGTCCGATTATGAGAGCGGCAAAACCATTTCCACGAGCGCGGGGCAGTATGCTGACCAGCTTTTCAGAAGTGATATGACCGGCGCACGCAAAGTGGTGAACGACTTAACAGCTACTCTTGCCAATCAGGTGCCGTCAATAGCGTTGACATATCTCACAGGCGGCATTGGTGGGAGCGCACAGCTTGCCAGGCTTGCAGGCTCGTTATTTATGGGCGCAAGTGCCGCCGGCAGTACATATAAGAACAGCATAGATGAAGGATATTCCGTTGACCAGTCTGCGTTATATGGCGGGCTCAACGGCCTGTCCGAAGTTGCGCTTGAATCGCTTCTTGGCGGCGTTATGAACGGAGCGTCGAGGCTCGCGACAAAAGCCACGGGCATAAATGTCGGCACACTATCTAACACACTGGCGAGGGTGTATGGCAAGATATTGAAAAATCATCCTGCCATAGCTACGGCCCTGGGGAATTACACTGCGGATGCGCTCGGCGAATTTGTTGAGGAAGCTACGCAGGACGCTATAGATCCGGTAATCAAGGGCATTGCCACGGGCGAACGCGGCGAGCTTAAACTTGACGAGGAAACACTTTATTCCGGCATACTCGGCGCCTTGTCTGCCGGGGTTATGAACGCTCCTGCGCTGGGCGTTGACATACACAACGGCCGCATTAAAAGCACGCCGGCCGATTTGGGCACAATTTCTGCGGCAAAAGGGATAAATTCTACCGATATCCCGATGGCGGCACGTGGGCTTAACAATATTGCCGCTGCAGCCGCTCGCGCTACCGAGAACACTACTCCCACCACTCCTGCCGAGGCGGCGCGGAGGGCCGCAGAAAACGCCGTAAATCCCGCCGAGGAAGCGGTTGCACCGAAGGTGGAGGATAACACTGCCCCTGCGGTGGAAACGGCCGAGGAGAGCAATAAGGCGAGAAATTTCGACCGCGAAGCGATGGCAGAAGAGCTGGCCGAGATGGGATACTATGTGCCGGAGGGCGAAGAGAACATCTTTTCAATCGGCGAGGATAAGAAGGCATCTGCCAACGAGCGATATGTGGCGGTACAGTATGACAATAATGGGACTGCCAACGAAGTAGGGCGATATAGTTCACGCGCCGAGGCAGTAAACGCTCTTGCCGATTATTATGAATCACAGATAACTCCCACGAAGCAGGCAGCCGCCACGGCTGTTACAACGCAGGAGAACCCCGCACAGGCGGCGGAAACTCCGGTAGCTATACAGGCTGAACCCGCCACGGCCGAGACTGCGCAAGCAACAACGGGCGCTATTGCTGACGTAACACCTTTTGAAGAGGCAGGATTTAAGCGCTGGCAGAAAAACGATATGGATAGGCTTTATATTAGCGTATCCAAGCTTGGGATGTCTGATGCGGTTAGGAATGTAAAAGGGCGTGTGTCAGTATGGCTTGACGTGCTTACCGGCGAAGTACAAGCAACAAAGAATACTCCCACCTCGGTTATTGAAGCGGCGCAGGAACTCGTAAACAGCGTGCGAGAGGGGCACACACAAACCGTCGAAACGCAGACCGAGAAACCAGCAGAGATTCTGGACGAGCCCGCCCCGGCGGCCCAGACTACAGAAATACAGGCAGAAGAGCCGGTCACGCCACAATCAGTAGAACCGCAAGCGGCTCCGGCTGTTCAGAATACGCAAGCGGCGACTTCCATGCTTGACAATATTCGTCAGGCGGGAGCGTTGAATACGCCTTATGAAACAGTAGTCAACTCGGCAAAAGACATGGTTGAAGCCGGAGCGATTACAGCGGAGCAGGTGTCTGATGCTTATGCTCAGGGTCTGGCGGAGTATAACAAAAATAACCCGAGCGTGTCTGATAAGAATGACAGTGTTAACGCTAAAGCACCCATTAAGAAGGATAACGCAACGAAGTTTGCTGTCGCCATTGCTAAAAATTGGGGCAGTAATGTCGATACTGAAACGGTTGCATCAAGCCTGCGCCGCACCAGCGAGATTACTGATGAAATGCGCGCGGGAGACCTTTCGACTGACGACCTTGAAAGCTTGGCTTATGAGTATGACGCGCTTGTAAAAAGCACCGCAAGGCTTATTGCCGATAATGTCGTTGAATACGAGCAGACCGGGTGGGACGACATGGCGCTAAAGAAAAAAATACGAGAAACGCCGATTAAGTTGTCTGAAAGCCAGGCCAATTATGTTAAACGCGTTTATGGCTCGATGCGAGAATATTCGAGAGAACTGCAGGGAAGAGCGACAGTATCCCAAAAAAGCGGGTCACCGCTTTCCGTTTTTTGGCGCGACCTGCCCTTTGACCCCGACAACTCCTTTGACGGCGAGGACTTGCCGGAAATATTCTTGAACAGCGTCAAAGACCTTTATGGGAACAAGAAACAAATAAGGTTCACGGAGGAAGAGCGCAACGGGTTTGCTGATGAAATTGCTGCCGATATAAACCGTTATCTTAGCGATCCGGAGGGCGCTATTGCTTCTTTGCTTGCGAGACCTAAACCCAATAAGGCCAGGGCTAAAACCAAGGCGGCAGCCGATACCAAGCCCGCCAAAGAAGAAACGAAACCTGCTAAAAAAGCAGAAACCAAGCAGGAAGAAAAGACTCCTGCGGCGAATAATGAGAATAAGGAACCTGCAGCAACCAACCCACAGAACGACCTTGCGAACACCATTGCCGAGAGGCTTGTAAAACCCGGCACAGAGTTTAACTCATCCCTGCTGTTTGAGCTTGCGAATAAAGCCTTCGGCGGCACACAGGCAGAGGGCGTATACACGGTTAAAGATGCGTATGACGCGCTGGAACTTGCCGTAAACAAGGTTTTGCTTGAGAAGGCTAAGAACTACAACGGCGACGCAAAGACGGCTGTAAGCGCCGTTAAAGCCCTGCAGATGATGCTTGACAAGCTCCCGACACAGACTAAGCGTTCAGAAGAGCAGGAAATTTTCCAGCAGTTCTCAACCCCGCCCAATATAGCGTACCTTGCTGCGTGGGCCGCAAACATCAACAGCGCCGATGTAGTGCTCGAACCGTCCGCCGGCATAGGTGGCTTGGCGATATTCCCTAAAGCGTGGGGCGCAGAAGTGGTTGTAAACGAGCTGTCAGACCGACGCTTTGAGTTCATAAAGAACCTGCCGTTTGATGGCTTCTACAATGAGAACGCCGAGCAGATTAACAATATCCTCCCCGATTTGGTAAAACCGTCCGTGGTAATAATGAACCCGCCGTTCTCATCAACAGCAGGGCGCACGGCGACAAACAAGACCTCAAACGCTATACGCCACGTGGAACAGGCATTGCTCCGCCTTGAAGATGGCGGCCGCCTGGTTGCGATACTCGGGCGCGGCATGGCAAACGATACCGCATCATTCAGGGGATGGTGGAACGAGCTCCGCAAAGAGTATGACATACGGGCAAATCTGTCAATAGACGGTTCCAATTACAGGAAGTACGGTACATCATTTGATGTTCAACTCGTTGTTATAGACAAAACTGGCCCGCAGAAGGGTACAACCTTAACGGGGACTTACAAGGACCTTACAGAAATACCGAAAGTATTGGAGGGCATACGTGATGACAGGATTGCAGTTGAAGGAAGCCTTAGTGGAAGTAGTGCAAGCAGCAATGGGGGGGTATTACCCGACGCTGGAGTATACACAGGAAATAACATATCTCGACCAGGGCGAGTTGTGGGAATTGAACAACGCGGCGCACAACTTCGACCCGAAGAAACTGTACCAAGCCCTGCAGACGGAACAGGACGACCCGGAACTGATACTGAAGGCGTACGAACAACTGCAAACAGCGTACAGAGAAGCGGAGACGGACGAGGAATTCGCGGAAGCTCAAGCGAACTTTCTGGCGGAGTGCGTCGCGGGGCTGCGAATGACGGAGTACGAACTGATGGATCTGTACGAGGAGTAACCCGTAAAAAAACGAAATTCGATAATGGCATCTACGCTGACTATGTGCCGGAGGCGCTGACCGTAAAGAACGCGAAACCACACCCTGCACGCCTTGTTGAATCTGCGGCTATGGCCTCGGTTCCGTCACCTGTTAAAACTTATGTGCCGAATATCCCGCAGACGCTTATTGATAGCGGCGCGTTGTCGGCCGCACAGCTTGAAAACATAATAAATGCCGGGCAGGCACACGAACAGACATTACCCACGGGGGAACGCCGTGGGTATTTTATTGGAGATGGTACCGGCGTAGGTAAAGGCAGAGAAATTGCTGGCATAATCCTGGACAATTTCAGACGAGGGCGTACAAAGGCTGTTTGGGTATCGAAAGGTTTCAACTTGTTAAGCGATGCAAAGCGCGACTGGACGGGGCTCAAACAAAACGAAGACGACGTAATATCCTTGAAGAACATTAAACTCCAAAATACCATAACCAGCAACGACGGGATATTGTTCACCTCTTATGACACCCTCAGATCCGAGATAAAAGGGCAGTCCAGATTGCAGCAGATTGTTAATTGGCTCGGGGAAGACTTTGATGGCGTAATAGTCTTTGACGAAGCACACATTATGAACAATTTGCTCGGCAAGAAGGGCAAGCGGGGCAAGACAGAAGGAGCAAAAGTCGCCGCCGCAGGCGTTGCGCTACAAAGAGCACTGCCAAACGCACGAGTGGTATATGCGTCTGCAACGGGAGCTACAGATGTTGATGGTTTAGCGTTTGCCGAAAGGCTCGGGCTGTGGGGCAAAGGGACGGCATTCGCAGATGTAAATGACTTCATAGCGAAGATAAGCGCGAGCGGGGTTTCCGCCATGGAGCTTGTATCTCGTGATATGAAGGCAATGGGTATATACCTTGCAAGGAGTATCTCGTATGATGGCGTTGAATACAGCACCTTGCAACATACGCTCACGCCTGTACAAACTAAAATCTACGATACAACCAGTAAGGCGTGGCAGGTTGTTTTGCAGAATACTGAAAAGGCGCTGGAGATAACGGGCACAAACAGGGCTAAAGGCCTGGCTAAGTCTGTAGCAATTAGCCAGTTCTACAGCTCAATGCAAAACTTCTATAACCAGGTGCTAACGTCAATGTCAATGCCGTCAGTTATAGAAAACATAAGGGAAGAGCTTGCCGCTGGGCATTCGTGTGTATTGCAGATAGTCAACACGAGCGAAGCTGAGCAAGAGCGGCAACTTAAAAAAATAAAAGAGGACGACGGCGACCTTGACGACCTTGATATCACGCCGCGAGGGGCATTGCTGGGATACTTGGAGAAGTCTTTCCCGGTTCAAGTGCACGAGGAATATACAGACGATAACGGCAACACATATACACGTCCTGTATATGATAAAGCCGGCAACCCGGTTCTTGACAAGCAAGCTGTTGCAATGCGCGATGCGCTGATAGAACAGATTAACGAAATGTCTATCCCCGATGGACCGCTCGACATGCTGTTTGACGCGTTCGGCACAGAAAATGTCGCGGAAGTAACAGGCAGAAAACGTCGCGTTGTCCCTAAAAAAGACAAAAACGGCAACACAAAACGCGTGGAGGAAAAGCGTTCAGACAAATCAAACGAGGCAGATGTGAACGCCTTTCAGGATGGCAAGAAACGGATTCTTGTATTTTCTGGAGCTGGCAATACCGGTAAAAGCTATCACTCGGACTTGAACGCCAAGAATCAACAGCAGCGAATACATTACCTGTTACAGCCAGGATGGAATGCGTCCGAAGCAACGCAGGGATTTGGCCGCACGCATCGTTCCAACCAGGCCAATGCGCCTAAATTTGTTCTTGTAACAACGAATGCTTCAGGGCAGAAACGATTTGTTTCTACCATTGCAAGACGATTGGGACAATTAGGCGCAATTACCAAGGGACAGCGCGAGGCAGGTTCCGGCATATTTAACGAAAAGAAAGACAATCTTGAAACTGCGATTGCGAGAGACTCCCTGCGTATATTCTATGAGCGCCTGGGGCAATCCAGTACAATCTCCGGCATCAACGGACGCGAGGTAATCAACAAGCTTGGATTAAAGAAATACTTTTTTGACGAGTATAATAATTTCAAAGTCAAAGACGAAGGAATTGCCCACGACATGAGCCGTTTCCTCAACCGTATTCTTGCTCTTGAATTAGACGAGCAAAACGAGGTGTTTGACAGCTTCTACGCGCTCTACGAGCGTCTGTACGATGAGGCGGAGCAGAACGGCACACTTGATAAGGGTTTAGAGAACGTAAGGGCGGACAAGATAGATATAATCGACGATAAAGTTGTCCGCACGGATGAAGCCACAGGTGCCACCACAAATTACGTTCAAGCTAAGACATACACAAAAACGAAGGTGCTCAGCGACTTCAACGCGCTCCCCGATTTGAGACAAGGTTACCAGGGCATTTATAGAACCAAAGAGGGCAACACCGTTGCGGTATACAGAGTGGGTGACAAAACTCAGCCGGACGGCAGCGTCAAGAAGATGTACCGCTTGCAGACTCCGCAGGAGGGCAAGTACGGCACGTGGAACGAAGACTCTCTTGCCAAGAATGCAGAAAAGCTTAGCATGAAAGAAGCTGAGACTGCATGGGCTGATGCCGTTGCAAAAACGCCTGAGTTCCAGGAGAGAACAATACACATGCTGACCGGCACATTGCTACCGATTTGGGATAGCCTGCCGACGGAAGGCAACGTCAAGGCAATGCGTATTACCGCCGATGATGGCTCGCAGTATTTAGGCCGCGTTATATCTGATGCGCAGATAGATACGGCGCTTAATAAGCTGGGCGCGGGCAAACACACGAGAGAAACCTTTACGGCAGATGACATTACCCGCCGCGTTATGAGCGGTGAAACTGTAACCCTCACACACGACCGCCAAAAGCTGAAGCGGGCACGCGTTAGCGGAGAATACCGAATCGAGGTAACCGGCAAGAACCTTTGGGCATTGAACAGGTACCCGGGGGTAATCGTTGAAACGATTGCCTACACCAAGAGATACTTCATACCCACGGGGAAAATTGGAGATGCCATTATAAAGGCATTAATCGACAACAACCCCGTTTCTCGTATAAGCGTCGATGATGACGCTGACCTGCTTGACACCAGCAAGGCTCTCGGCCCCACTGAATGGTGGGATTCAGAGCGTGTGGGAGATAGCAAAGAAGCAATGCGGATATCTGACATAATCAATAAGATGCGTCACGATTTCGGCATCCCCATTGGCAAAGGCAAAACCAACGTGCGCGGGCAGTACAATGTTAAGCCGCACACCATTGCTACCAAGATAGCAAACGACTTGCCGGCAACGGCTCACGAGTTAGGTCACTTCCTTGACCACGAATATGACATAGTATCGTCCTTGAGCAGCGAGTTGAAAGACGAACTTATAAACAACCTTGACCCGAGGGTTCAAGAGGCTTACTCCAAAGACAAGCTTGCGAACGAGGGCCTTGCGGAGTTTGTACGTCGCTACTTGCAGAACAGCTACACGGCAGAAATTGACTTCCCGCAGTTTACGGAATATTTCCGTAATGCCTTGCCGGCAAATGTGCTGAAGATGGTTGATGCTTTTGCAGACGAGATTAATGCTTATTATGCGAGCGGAGCTAAAACGGCGCAATCGGCAATCAGACACGCAACGGATACGCCGATTGATTACCGCACAACGAAGGAGAAACTCTCCGCAGCGGCAAGCAAAGAGTATCAGACGTGGGTAGACGACCTGCACCGCCTGAAAGTGTTCGACGAACAGGCGGGGAGCAATGTTTACTTGTTCGCAAGGAACAGCAAATACGCAGACAATATTGCGTATCAGGTTGTTAGCGGCGATTTGACCAATCAGAACGGCGATGTTGTTTCAGACGGCCTTGCTAAAATCCTCGCTCCTATTAACAAGAAAAACGCCGCCGAGTGGGACGACTTCGGCGAATATCTTGTAGTGAAACACGGGCCGTCGTGGCTTACGGACTCCAAGAAACCCAAACGCGTATTTGCTGATGACCGCATGAACACGCCGGAGTTTATGATGCGCAGGGTACAGGAGCTTGAAGACCAGTACCCGTATTTCCGCGATGTAGCAGAGAGCTTGTACGAGTTCCAGCGCACTTTCCTTGAAGTATGGGGAGTGAATACGGGGCTTGTATCTAAAGAAGCGGCGGCAGAATGGGCGGAGCGTTATCCCTGCTATGTTCCTTTGAACAGATATCTGTATGACAAGCAGGGCGGCAATGGTGTAAAGCGTGGTCTCGCAAATCAGAACAGCACGATTAAACGCGCAAAAGGTAGCGGTGCCGATATTATCCACCCCGTTGATAACATAATTACCAACGTAGTAAAAATGGTGTCTGCCGGCACAAAGAACAGCGTTATGGTCGAGCTCCATAAGGCGTACAATGATACGGACGGCCTCGGCAACCTAATTGAGAGAGTTAAGCCCGATATGAAGGTTACGAAGTACGACGCGCGCGGACTAAAAGAAAATCTCGTGGAAGCACTCACGGGCTCTGATATAGACCAGGATAATACAGAGCAAGCAATTAAAACAGTGCTCCACAACATAGACGATTATCTCCTGCAGTTTACGCCGGAGCACAGAGCGCACGGCAACACGATAACCATCCTTGTTGATGGCAAACCGGTGTCTTACAAGGTGAATGACCCGCAGTTGCTTGAAAGCTTGACGAGCATGTCTGCCGGCACGGTCCCGAAGGTTGTGAAGTGGTACGGTTCCATATCGCGCTTTATGACTTCATCTATCACCGGGCTGAATGTAGTATGGTCTATCGGCTCTAACAGCGTGCGTGACTTTGCTTCGCTGCTGACCTACTCCAAAGATAAGAATGTACTGCATATTGCCAAAGGGCTTATAGACGCGTATAAAAACTCGTTTGCTAAGCCTGAGAAGCAAGACCCGCTATACAAGCAGTACCTTGCATTGGGCGGCGGCAGTGAGAGCGTGTTCGCCGGCAACAAGGATATGACGAAAACCATATACGACAAGATTACCGGCAATAAGAAAAGGTGGCTCAATCCGCTTAACCAGTTGGAGTTCATCTCTAATGTTGTTGAACGCGGTCCGCGTTATGCTGCGTTTAAGATGGCTATTGATATGGGCATGACCCCGCAGGAAGCCATATACGAAAGCCACAACATAACGGTTGACTTTAGACGCGGCGGCAACATAAGCAGACAGCTCAACAATTTCATACCGTTCTTTAATGCAAGCGTACAGGGTATTGACCGCCTTACAAGCTGGATAACCTGCCAAGATGTTCCGAAGGAGCAGCGGGCAAAAGCGGCCGCTTCTCGTGCCGGTTGGTATATTGCGGCGTACGCCTTGCTCGGAGCGGTTCAGTTCCTCATTAATAACGGTGACGATGAGGATGAGAAGTATTACGAGCAGCTTTCTAACTACACCAAGAACAATTTCTGGTGTATCCCGATACACGATTCAGAGGGCCATACCGGCGAGTTCATAACCATTCCGAAACCGCGCGAGCTTGCATTCCCCGCGACATTGACTTCAAATCTGCTGGAACTGGTTGTTAACGGCAACAAGGAAGCATTTGATGAGCTCGGAGAATATGCAGCTGGTTCGTTCCTGCCTAACTTGGCGGACGATGCGGTAAAGGACATTGTTGGTTTTATCCAAGGCGACACAACACTAAAAGATGCGTTCGGCGATATCCTCGGCAACTTCGGCGTTCTGGGTGTAATGGCATACGCTATGGCAAACCGCGACTTCCTCGGCAAGCCGATAGAAAGCAGCTCATTTGAAAATTCGGCGGAGCGCGAGAAATACACTGGTCGCACCTCAAAGCTTGCTTACGCTTTGGGGCAGGTGCTCAACCAAAGCCCGATAATGATTGACTATATCGGCCAGCAGATGCTGGGCGGGTTCTGGAAAACGCAGAAAGCTCTATTCCCCATGAGCTCAGAGAATGTTGACTATACTTTAGGTTTGTCTAATACATACCGTAGAGATAGCCAATATTCCACTGACCTTGTTAATGATATGTACGATATAAGGGATAACGCTCTGAAAGCGCATAATTCTGATAGCAAGGACTCTGCGGCGGCTGTTGCCTATAAGGAAGCCAGCAACATGACAAGCTTTTATTCCAGGTATAACAGCCTGGAGGGTAGCGATGACAAAGACACACGGCAGATTGTCCTTGATATGATAGACGAGTTCGTGTGGACGGAGAAGTACGGCGAGCGCTCTGAAGTACAGAGTATGATTGACGAAGTGTGCGCCGAGATGGACAGCACGGATTATATGTGCAAAGTCGTTCAGAATTACATTAAGGACGGTGACGGTACAAAGCATACACTTACTGCCGCACAGTATGTTGAATACCAGGGCTTGTACAATAGCGCATATTGGGAATATGTCGAACCTATTGTCAGATCCGACAGCAGTATTCAAGAAAAGGGTATCGCGATTATGCAGGCGCAGTCCAAGGCTATCAAGGAAGCGCAAAGTATAATACTCAACAGAATGGGTCTTAGCAGTAAAGATTCGGAAACCCTTGCAGCAGAAAAGGCCGCCGGCATATCAAGCGACGAATCACTCGCATTTCAGAGCGCCATTGAAGCCATTGAGGGTAAAGTGGGCAAGTCCGATGTGTATGATATCCTTGACAGTATGGATTTGACCGACGATGAACGCGCGTATCTGTACAGCACGAGAGGGTACTCCGAAGGCAGTAACATCTACTACACTTCCGGCGACTTGAATGAATGGATATCAAGCGAGCGCAAGGAAGGCCGCGAGGATGGCAGCATAGCGCGTACAATCACTTCCACTTACAAGGAGCTGTATATCGAGTACGCCCGCAAAAATAACAAGTCGGGTATGAGGAAAATAGAGGACAAACTTAAAAAACTCAAGCTGTATAAGAAGGACGGCACAGCCTATTACACAGCGGAGACTTTCAGCGATTGGCTGAGCGACTAAGAGAAGGAGCGGCAACCCCGCTCCTTTACTTCTGAAAGGAGTGAAACCCAATGCAAGTAGTAGACTACAGGCTACGCTTAAACCTGCTGACCAACGGCAGCCAGGGGAGTATCCGAGTTAAGCGGGGAGAGAATGGCGCCCGGCGGCTCATAGTGAGCTTATACACCGGCAGCAGCCCTTATATCCCCGGAACCGATGTAACGGCGGTGTTCCGGGCGAAGAAACCCGATAGCGTCTGCCTTTACAACGACGCAACGATAAACGATAACACGGTAACGGTAGACCTCACCACGCAGACGGTAGCATCGGCGGGAGCAGTAACTTGCGAGCTGAGCTTGTACGGCACAAACAACGAGCTGCTTTATTCCCCACAGTTTGATGTTATCGTAGAGGATTACCTTTACTCCGATAACGAGGTTGAGAGCACAAGCGAGTATACGGCTCTGACCGAGGCAATAAGCACGGTAACAGACATTAAAAACTCAGAAGCGGCGCGAGCCGATGCCGAGGCCACCAGGGTTGCCGCAGAAACAGCGCGAGAAACCGCAGAAGCGGAGCGGGTGACTGCCGAGGAAGGGCGTGTTGCCGCAGAGGCCGCCAGGGTGACCGCTGAAGAAGCTCGTGCAACAGCGGAAACCGCGCGTATAGCCGATGCCGATGCGATTATAACCCGGAATGAAGCGATAGCGGATGCCGAGGCGGTTAGGGTTCAAAGCGAAAAGCAAAGGCAGAGCG